>NZ_JAGPXV010000474.1:0-4774 GCF_018070405.1 Micromonospora sp. D75 | reverse complement strand
GGTGGGCGGCGGCGTGGTGCGCGGCCAGCACGTCGGCGCCGAAGTCACCGGCCGGGCGGCGCAGCACGGTGTGCGCGTGGTTGCCGTCGTCGGTGGTGTTGTCGTACTCGATCAGCAGGTCCTCGCCCTGCACCCGGTAGTAGTGCCGTCGGCCCGGCTCGACCGGCCCGGCCCAGGCGAAGTGCAGCTCGCCGCCGTCGAGCCGGTCGGCCTCCCGGGCCGCCAGTTCCGGCGGGAGCCGGTCCAGGTAGAGCGCGACCAGCCGGTCCAGCAGCGCCCGGCCGGTCGGCCGCAGCCGCCCCCGGGGTACGCCGGGCGGGTCGAGCCGGCCGGGGGCGGTGGCCCGGGTGGCGCTGATGATGTCGGTGGGCGCCTCGTCGGCGATGATCGCGGCGGACCGGCCGCCCGGACCGAGCGCGTCGAGCAGCTCGCGGGCCAGGTCCTCCTCCGGGCCGAGCGGCCGGGTCACCGGGCGGCCGGCGTGCCGGACGGTGGCCGGGTTCGCGCCGAGGAAGACCGGCGCGGGGGAGACCCGGTCGTCGGCGACGGTCATGCTCACCGACAGGTGGTGTCCCTCGAACCGCCAGGCCCAGTCGTCGTCGCGGTCCGGGTCGCCGAAGACGGCCACCCAGTAGTCGCCGCTGTGCCGTCCGCGCCGCCAGTCCTCGGCCCGGTCCAGCACCTCCTCCAGCGCCATCACGGTCATGGCCTGCGCGTACGCGGCCGGGCTGAGCGCGGTGGCGAGCAGCCGGTGGGCGGCCTTGCGGGCGTCGACGTCCAGGCCGGTGAGCGCGACGCCGGGCCGGGGCCGCGGCCGGTACTCCAGCCAGCGCCGGGCCGGTTCGTCGTCGAAGGCGTGCCGGGCGGCGTCGCGGGCCGGCTCGTCCAGCGCGGCCAGGAACGCCGCCGCGGCCGCGCGCATCTGCTCGGGTACGGGATCCTCCACCGTCTCTGTATACCGCCTGGGGCTCACTCGCGGCGCAGCAGCGCCAGCATGTCCGGCAGCTCGAAGAACCGGGCGGTCTCGACCGCCGACGGGCCGCCGTGGTCCGGGTCGGCGCCGGCGTCCAGCAGCGCGCGGACCGCCGCCTCCTGACGCCGGAACACCGCCGCGGCGAGCGCGGTCTGCCCCCTGTCGTTCACCCGTGCCGGGTCGGCGCCCCGGGCCAGCAGCGCGGCCACCGTGTCCGGGTGGGCGTGGTACGCGGCGAGGATCAGCAGCGTGTCGCCCTTGGCGTTGGTGAGGTTGACCGGCAGCCCGGCGTCCACGTTGGCGGCCAGTTCCTCGGTGGCGCCGGCCCGGGCCAGGTCGAACATCCGGTGGGCGAAGGCGATGGTCTCGTCGTCGAGTTCGTCGGGCATCCGCCCAGGCTATGGCGTCGCGGCCGGACGCGCCTGGTAGCTTGCGCAGCCGGGCACGGGAGGCGCGCGCATGGACGATCGGGTGTACGTGGGCAACGCGGCGGTGGACGGCGCGACCGACGCGGGCTGGCTGCTGGGCCACTTCAAGCCGGCCGGGGACGTGCGGCACAGCACCGACGTCGAGGTGAAGTGGGGCGTGCACCCGGCGGGGGAGAGCCGGTCCCGGTGGGCCACGGGTGAGCGGCGTACCGCCCTGCTGGTGCTGATCAGCGGCGCGTTCCGGATCGAGCTGCCGGACCGCACGGTGGTGTTGCGCGCGCCCGGTGACTACGTGGTGTGGGGCCGGGGCGTGGACCACTCCTGGTACGCCGAGCGGGAGTCCACGGTGCTCACCGTCCGCTGGCCGTCGGTGCCCGGTTACAAGGTGGATCCGCCGGTCCTGCGCTGAGCCGCGAGCCGGCGTCCCAGCATCTGGTATTACCTACTTAACCGATAGGCTTTGCCGTCTAAGCTGTGCGGGTACATCCGCTCCGCACCGTGAGGACGTCCCGCCGATGACCAGCACCGCTCCCGCCGATCTGCTCGCCGTCGCCGCCCGCTGGGCCGACCCGGACGGCTGGCCGGTGCCGCTGTGCTTCGACGCGTCCGAGCGGTGGTACGCCCGCCTGGACGCCGGCGACGAGCACGAGGTGTGGGCGCTGAGCTGGCTGCCCGGACAGGGCACCGGCCTGCACGACCACGGCGGCAGCGCCGGCGCGTTCCTGGTCGTGGCCGGCGTGCTCACCGAGGAGACGGTCAGCGGCGCGCGGCTGCGCCCGCACCGGCTCGCCGCCGGCGCCGGGCGGCGCTTCGGCGTACGGCACGTGCACCAGGTCACCAATCACGGCGACCAGCCCGCCGTGAGCGTGCACGTCTACCGGCCGGCGCTGACCCGGATGACCCGCTACCGCCTCGTCGCCGGCCGGCTCCGGGTCGCCGAGGTGGCCGAGGCCGGCGTGGCCTGGTGACCCACCCCCGCAACCCCGACGAACGGAAGGACGCCACGATGGCGCAGATCCCCACCACCGCAACCGAGCGCTGTCCGGCTCCGCCGCCGGGCTCGCGGGGCATCGACGAGATCCTCGCCGCCGCCCGGGCCCGCCTGCGCCGCCTCGATCCGGAGCAGGCGCACCTGGCGTGCCGGGCCGGGGCGCTGCTGGTGGACATCCGCCCGGCCGCCCAGCGCGCCGCACAGGGCACCGTGCCGGGCGCGCTCGTCGTCGAGCGCAACGTGCTGGAGTGGCGCTTCGACCCGCGCTGCGCGGCCCGGCTGCCACAGGCTGTCGACTACGACGTGCCGGTGATCGTGCTCTGTCAGGAGGGCTACACCTCGTCGCTGGCCGCCGCCGCGCTCCAGGACATCGGCCTGCACCGGGCCACCGACGTCGTCGGCGGCTTCGCCGCCTGGCACATCGCCGGCCTGCCCACGCTCGGTCCCACCCCGCCGACCCGACCCTCGTCCGCCGCGCCCCCGGTCACCGCCGGTGGGGCGCTCCGCTGACCGTCCCGCCGCACCGGCGGGGCGGGGCGACCGCCCGCACAGGAGGCTCCCATGTCCGTCGTCGCCCTCACCACCCGTCCGGCCCGATCGGGCCGCCCCGACCGGGCAGTGCCGCCCCGGCCGCGTACCGCGCCGACCGTGACCATCACCCTCGACCTGGGCGCCGGCCCACTGACGCCGGGCCTGGCCCGCCTGGCCGAGCTGCTGGACGAGCTCGCCGCCTCCGGCGAGGCGCTGGTGAGCCCGGACGAGCACCGGGCCGCCCGTACCGTGCTCGACCTGCGCCGCGCCGCCGCCGCGCCACCGCCACCGGCCGGCGGCGGCGTGCGCATCCTCACCGGCACCCGCCGGGTCCGGCTCGGCGACACCGAGATCACGCTCACCCGCATCGAGTACGACCTGCTGCTCTTCCTCGCCGAGCACCCGCGCCGGGTGTTCACCCGGCTGCAACTGCTCGCCAACGTCTGGGGCTACGAGCACGCCGTGGCCCGCACCGTCGACGTCCACGTCCGCCGGCTGCGGGCCAAGTTCGGGCCGGACACGCCGCTGGTCACCACCGTCTACGGCGTCGGCTACCGCCTCGCCGACGACGCCGCGATCACCGTGGACCGCGACGCCTGACCCGCCCTTCCCGCACGCGGCGCACCCGGAGAACCGGGTGCGCCGCGTTCACGTTCAGGACGCATCCGCCATTGTGAACCGCCGGGGAGACCCCCCGTACCAGCCCGAAACGGCGCTCTGCTGTAATCAACGGGCCTCGCACGCAGAGCGAGCGCACGGCTCCGATGTGTTCGTCAAATGTCACATTCATGCAACGCAGCCGCCTCTTGACCCTCGCAGAGACGCCGGGAAGCATCGATGAGGCGGCGTCCCGGGCCGTGGGGAGATACCCGGACCAGCCCAAGGAGGACCATGTCGGTCAGCCCCGCCTCGTCGCGCGCCGGATGGCATACGTCCCAACCCGCGGTCCCCGGTCGTCCCCCCGGCGGCCAGCGTCGTCCCGCCAACACCGCCGCGCCCATGCTCACCGTCACCCTGAACATCCCACTGGCCTGTGAGGAGTCGCTCACCCCGGCCGCGCGCCGGCTGCTCGACGCCGCCCGCGAGATGCTCGAACGCGGCGACGCGGTGGTCAGCGCCGCGGTTCCGGCCGAGCGCCGGCCCGACGCCGTCCCGGCCGGCCGCGCGCCGTCCCGGCCGCTCGCCCCGACCATCCCGACCCTGCACATCCTGGCCTCGTCCCGGTCGGTGCTGCGCGACGGCGAGCCGCTGCCGCTGACCCGGCTGGAGTTCGACCTGCTGCTGCACCTGGTCGCCCACCCCCGCCGGGTGTTCACCCGCCTGCAACTGCTCAACGCGGTCTGGGGGTACGAGCACGCCGGCGTCCGCACCGTCGACGTGCACGTCCGCCGGCTGCGCGGCAAGGTCGGCGTGGACGTCCCGCTGGTCACCACCGTCTACGGCGTCGGCTACCGGCTCGCCGACGACGCCCGCGTCACCATCGACCGCACCGGCTGACCCGGGACACCCACGCGCCGATCGCCGCCGGACGGAGCCCCGACCGCCCGGAGGGATCAGGTGGTGACCCGCCCGCCCGCGCGGCACGATGGTCCGATGCGTGTGCGCCCGATCAGCCCCGACCGGCTCGTCACCGAGCTGGCCGGGCGTCTCGCCCGCACCGGGACGCCCGGTCGGCTGCGGGTCGCCGTGGACGGCCCGCCCGCCGCCGCACCGGACACGCTCGCCGAAGCCCTCGTCGCCCCGCTGCGCGCCGCCGGCCGGCCGGTGCTGCACGTACGCGCCGACGACTTCCTCCGCCCCGCCTCGGTCCGCCTGGAGCACGGCCGCACCAACCCCGACGCGTACTACGAG
>NZ_JAGPXV010000473.1:0-4778 GCF_018070405.1 Micromonospora sp. D75 | reverse complement strand
CCACCCCGAACGGCGTACCCGGCACCGCGTCGACCCGCTTCGGCGGCCGCGGCGCCTCGGCCGGCGGCGGCGGGAACGCCGGCCCCCAGCCCCCGTGGCCGGGCGCGCTTCCCGGCGCCGGCCACCCGCCGCCGTGACCCGGCGCGTTCCCCGGGTACGCCCCGTGCGGGTGATGCGCCGGCGCGGGCGCGGAACCCGGCGGATACGGCCCCGGGCGGTTCGGGTCGCCTCCCGGCGCGGCCGGTTCCGTCACGGTTCCTCCTGTCCACACCCGCCCGCCACCCGGCGGACACCGGCCAGGCTACCGTCGCCGGTCACGGCCGGGTGGGCGGGCGCGGGTCCGCTCCCCCGCCCGGTCAGTCGAAGTTCGGCGCGAAGTCGTGGCCGAACGAGCCGTCGGCGTACCGGACCACGCCGATCACCACCGCCGCCACCACCGCCGCCGCGGTCAGCACCAGGCCGGTCCGCGCCATCTGCTCGCCGCGCCGCAGCCAGTCGCCGCCGGTGAGATAACCACCAGATGTGTACGCCTCGCGGCGCGCCTGCCGGGCCAGCGTGAGCGCGATCGTGGCCGGCACCGCGCCGCCGATGAACAGACCGGTGAGCGCGCCGATCAGGCCGAGCGCGAAGACCGCCCGCGCCGTGGTGGAGCGGACCGGCTCCGGGTCGTGCGGATGGCGGTGCGCCTGCGGCACGACGGGCGCCGGCCCGGGCACTGTCGTCATGCCCTCCATCATGCCCCGGATCCGGTTCCCCGGTCCCGGCAAGCCGGCCCGGACGCGACGAGGCCCCCGGCGGCTGCCGGGGGCCTCGTCGTTTCCTACTGCTTAGCGGTACGACCCGAAGTCGAAGTCGTCCAGCGGAACCGCCTGGCCGCTGGCCGGCCCGAAGCCGTAGTCGGTCTCCGGGTAGCCGGTCATCGAGTAGACCTTGGCCTTCGCCTCCTCGGTCGGCTCGACCCGGACGTTGCGGTACTTGCTGATGCCCGTACCGGCCGGGATGAGCTTACCGATGATCACGTTCTCCTTGAGGCCGATCAGCGAGTCGCTGCGGGCGTGGATCGCCGCGTCCGTCAGCACCCGGGTGGTCTCCTGGAAGGAGGCCGCCGACAGCCAGGAGTCGGTGGCCAGCGAGGCCTTGGTGATACCCATCAGCACCGGGCGACCGGCGGCGGGCTCGCCACCCTCGCCGACGAGCCGGCGGTTCTCCGACTCGAACAGCGCCCGGTCGACCAGCACACCCGGCAGGAACTCGGTCGAGCCGGAGTCGATGACCGTCACCCGCTTGAGCATCTGGCGGATGATGATCTCGATGTGCTTGTCGTGGATGAGCACACCCTGCGAGCGGTAGACCTCCTGGACCTCCTGGGTCAGGTGGACCTGGACCGCGCGCGGGCCGAGGATGCGCAGCAGCTCGTGCGGGTCGATGGTGCCCTCGGTGAGCTTCTCGCCGACCTCGACGTGGTCGCCGTCGTGCGCCCGGAGCCGGACCCGCTTCGAGATCTTGTCGTAGACGATCTCGTCGCTGCCGTCGTCCGGGATGACCACGATCTTGCGGGACCGCTCGCCGTCCTCGATCCGGATGCGACCCGGGGTGTCGGCGATGGGCGCCTTACCCTTCGGCACCCGGGCCTCGAAGATCTCCTGGACACGGGGCAGACCCTGGGTGATGTCCTCACCCGCGACACCACCGGTGTGGAAGGTACGCATCGTCAGCTGCGTACCCGGCTCACCGATCGACTGGGCGGCGATGATGCCGACCGCCTCGCCGACGTCCACGGTCTTGCCGGTCGGCAGCGAGCGGCCGTAGCACGCACCGCAGACGCCCAGCTTCGACTCGCAGGTGAGCACGCTGCGCACCCGCACCGTCTCGGTACCGGCGGCGACGATCGCGTCCACCAGGATCGAGTTGATGTCCTGGCCGCGGTGGGCCACCACGGTGCCGTCCGGCCCCTTGATGTCGTCGGCCAGCGTCCGGGCGTGCACGCTGGTCTCGGCGTGCTCGTGCACGACCAGCTTGCCGTCGATGCGCTCGCCGACCTGCATCGGGATGGCGCGGTCGGTGCCGCAGTCCTCCTCGCGGATGATGACGTCCTGCGAGACGTCCACCAGACGCCGGGTCAGGTAACCCGAGTCGGCGGTACGCAGGGCGGTGTCCGCGAGACCCTTACGGGCACCGTGCGTGGAGATGAAGTACTCCAGCACGGACAGACCCTCCCGGTAGCTGGCCTTGATCGGCCGCGGGATGATCTCACCCTTCGGGTTGGCCACCAGACCACGGATCGCCGCGATCTGCCGGAGCTGGAGCAGGTTACCGCGGGCGCCCGAGTTGATCATCTTCCACAGCGGGTTCTCCTGCGGCAGCGCGGTGTCCATCTCCTTGGCGACCTCGTTGGTCGCCTTGGTCCAGATCTCGATGAGCTCGCCGCGACGCTCCTCGGCGGTCATCAGACCACGCTGGTACTGCTTGTCGATCCGGTCGGCTTCCTTCTCGTACCGCTCCAGGATCTCCCGCTTGCGCGGCGGAGCGATGACGTCCTCCATGCCGATGGTGACGCCGGACCAGGTGGCCCAGTGGAAACCGGCCTCCTTGAGCCCGTCCAGGGTGGCCGCCAGGGCCACCTTCGGGAAGCGCTCGGCGAGGTCGTTGACGATCGCGGAGAGCTGGCCCTTGCGGATCTCGTAGTTCACGAAGCGGTAGCCCGGGGGCAGCGTCTCGTTGAACAGGACCCGGCCCAGCGTGGTCTCCACGGTCACCGGCTCGCCCTCGGTCCAGCCCTCGGGGGCGGTCCACGGCTCGGCGCCGGCGCCGTTGTCCACACCGACGACGTCGCGCAGCCGGATCCGGACCGGCGCCTGCAGGTGCAGCTCGCCGTTGTCGTACGCCATCCGCGCCTCGGCGTCCGAGCTGAACGCCCGGCCCTCGCCCTTGCCACCCGGAGTGAGGTGGGTGAGGTGGTAGAGACCGATGACCATGTCCTGGGTGGGCATGGTGACCGGCTTGCCGTCGGCCGGCTTGAGGATGTTGTTCGACGACAGCATCAGGATACGCGCCTCGGCCTGGGCCTCGGCGGACAGCGGCACGTGGACCGCCATCTGGTCACCGTCGAAGTCGGCGTTGAACGCGGTGCAGACCAGCGGGTGGATCTGGATGGCCTTGCCCTCGACCAGCTGCGGCTCGAAGGCCTGGATGCCCAGACGGTGCAGGGTCGGCGCGCGGTTCAGCAGCACCGGGTGCTCGCCGATGACCTCTTCCAGCACGTCCCACACGACCGGCCGCTGCCGCTCGACCATCCGCTTGGCGGACTTGATGTTCTGCGCGTGGTTGAGGTCGACCAGCCGCTTCATCACGAACGGCTTGAACAGCTCCAGCGCCATCTGCTTGGGCAGGCCGCACTGGTGCAGCTTGAGCTTCGGGCCGACCACGATGACCGAACGGCCGGAGTAGTCGACGCGCTTGCCGAGCAGGTTCTGGCGGAACCGGCCCTGCTTGCCCTTGAGCATGTCGGACAGCGACTTCAGGGGCCGGTTACCGGGGCCGGTGACCGGACGACCACGACGGCCGTTGTCGAACAGCGCGTCGACGGCCTCCTGGAGCATCCGCTTCTCGTTGTTGACGATGATCTCGGGCGCGCCGAGGTCGATCAGCCGCTTGAGGCGGTTGTTCCGGTTGATCACACGCCGGTACAGGTCGTTCAGGTCGGAGGTCGCGAAACGGCCACCGTCGAGCTGCACCATCGGGCGCAGGTCCGGCGGGATGACCGGGACGCAGTCCAGCACCATGCCGAGCGGCGAGTTCCGGGTGTTCTGGAACGCCGCGACGACCTTGAGCCGCTTGAGCGCCCGGATCTTCCGCTGGCCCTTGCCGGAGCGGATGGTCTCGCGCAGGTTCTCCGCCTCGGCCTCCAGGTCCATGTTCTGGACCAGGGCCTTGATCGCCTCGGCGCCCATGCTGCCGGTGAAGTACTCACCGAAGCGGTCGCGCAGCTCGCGGTAGAGCAGCTCGTCGGTGACCAGCTGCTTCGGCTCCAGCTTGCGGAAGGTGTCGAGGACCTCGTCGAGGCGGTCGATCTCGCGCTGGGCCCGGTCGCGGATCTGGCGCATCTCGCGCTCTCCGCCCTCCTTGACCTTGCGCCGGACGTCCGCCTTCGCGCCCTCGGCCTCCAGCTCGGCCAGGTCGGCCTCCAGCTTGGCGGCCCGCTTCTCGATCTCCGAGTCGCGGCTGTTCTCCGCCTGCCGCTTCTCGGCCAGGATCTCGTTCTCGATGGTCGAGAGGTCGCGGTGACGCGCCTCGGCGTCCACGCTCGTCACGACGTACGAGGCGAAGTAGATGATCTTTTCGAGGTCCTTCGGGGCGAGGTCCAGCAGGTAGCCCAGCCGGCTCGGCACGCCCTTGAAGTACCAGATGTGGGTCACCGGAGCGGCCAGCTCGATGTGACCCATCCGCTCCCGGCGAACCTTGGAGCGGGTCACCTCGACGCCGCAGCGCTCGCAGATGATGCCCTTGAAGCGGACCCGCTTGTACTTACCGCAGTAGCACTCCCAGTCCCGCTGAGGACCGAAGATCTTCTCGCAGAAGAGCCCGTCCTTCTCCGGCTTGAGGGTGCGGTAGTTGATGGTCTCGGGCTTCTTGACCTCGCCGTGGGACCACTGACGGATGTCGTCAGCGGTGGCGAGGCCGATGCGCAGCTCGTCGAAGAAGTTGACGTCGAGCACTATGTCCCCTATGTCGTCGTCTTTACAGCTAGATCATGGGCGGGGTCGGGGGCCGGCCCGCCC
>NZ_JAGPXV010000472.1:0-4794 GCF_018070405.1 Micromonospora sp. D75 | reverse complement strand
CCTGCACCGGGATCGGCTCGCAGTACTTGCCGTCGGCGCCGAGCGTCGCGTACGCGTTCGCCAGCTCCAGCGGGGTGGTCTGCGAGACGCCGAGGCTGAACGCGCCCCACTGGTGCGGGTTGGCGGCAAGTTGCGCGTCGCTCGACGAGCGGAACGAGATGCCGAGCTTCTGCGCCGCCTTCACCACGTTCTCCGCGCCGACCCGCTGCTGCAGGTCGATGAAGAACGTGTTGACCGAGAAGCCGAAGCCGCTCCACATGTTGTGCATGCCGGCCATCGAGGCGTTGGCGTTCTTCGGGCAGTACTTGTTGGTGCCCGGGCAGGCGGCCGGCGAGTTGAACTCGACCGGGTAGTTCGACTTGAACACGGGCTGCGCGTTGATCGGGTAGCTGAGCGGGTAGCCCTTCTCCAGCGCGGCCACCAGCGTGAAGATCTTGAAGGTCGAGCCCGCCTGGTAGCCGGCGATGCCGGGGCCACCGGTGATCAGCGGGTTCACCGTGTTGGGGTAGTTGCCCCGGATCTTCTTCTTGGCCTTCGCCGGGTCGCTGGAGATCTTGTTCTGCGGGTCGTCCGGGTCGTCGAGCTTGAAGTTGCGGTTGACGGCGACGGCGCGTACCCGGCCGGTGCCGGGCTCGACGGCGGCCACCATCCGGGCCGCCTTGCTGCTCTCGCCCAGGTTCTTGCGGACGGCCTTGTCAGCGGCCTTCTGCGCCTGCACGTCGAGCGTGGAGATGATGGTGTAGCCGCCGCTCTTGAGCCGCCGCTCACGGTCGTACGAGGTGGCGCCGAACGTCTCCTGCTGCAGCCACCAGCGGTAGAGGTAGTCGCAGAAGAAGCCCCAGGAGCGGGTGGTGGTCTGGGTGCAGCCGTTCGGGGTGCGCTTGCCCTTGACGACGAGCTTGATCTTCTTGGCGGCGTCCGCCTCCTGCTGGGTGATCGCCCCGATCTGCACCATGTTGTCGATGACGTAGTCGCGTCGGCCGACCGCCTCGGGGTAGCCCGCGGGGGTGGTCGGGTCGAACGCGGTGGGCGCCTTCACCATGCCGGCGAGCATGGCCGACTCCTGGATGTCCAGCTTGCTCGGCGGCTTGTTGAAGTAGACCTGGCTGGCCGCCCAGATGCCGTACGCGCCGTTGCCGAACGCGGCGATGTTCAGGTAGCGCTCCAGGATCTCGTCCTTGGAGAGCTCCTTGTCGATCTGCAGCGCCAGGCTCATCTCGCGCAGCTTGCGGGCGCTGGTGTCCTCGGTGGCGGCGACCACGTCGGCCGGGTGGGTGGCCGAGTAGGAGATGGCCAGCCGGACGTACTGCATGGTCAGCGTCGACGCGCCCTGCCGGGAGGAGCCGGCGGACTGGTTGTTGACGAACGCCCGTGCCACACCGTTGAGGTCCACGCCGTTGTGCTTGTAGAAGTCGTGGTCCTCGGCCGCGATGATGGACTTCTGCATGTGCGGCGAGATGTCCTTGAGCTTGACGTCCTTGCGGTTCTCGTCGTACATCGTGGCCAGCACGGTCTTGCCGTCGGACGCGAGCAGCTTGGTCATCTGCGGCGACCGGGCGACTGTGAGCTCCTTGGGCAGCGCGCCGAATGTCTCCGAGCCGGCCTTCGCGGCCAGTCCGGTCATCGCCACCGCGGGGAAGGCCGCCGCAGCGACCACCACTCCGGCCAACAGGCCGCAGATCAGCAGCGATGCGGCGTTGGTCAGCACGTTGTGGTCACGTTTCCGCATCCAGGTCACCTCGACAGGGTACGCGAGCAGGGATCGGCGGGCGCGCGGGGAACTTTCCCCATTTCCTGCATGCGCCGGCCTCGTTGTGCTAAACGCACGAGCCCTGGTCCTGGGTTGCGTGAGATCCGGCGGAAGTCTCTCTGAAACCCGGGAGGGGCGCAGCGTTTTCACGTACCCGGGCGGGGTAGACGCCGGGCGAAAGCCCGGGAAGCCGGGAGTGTCCGGAATGATGGATTTAGCCGACAACGTTGCGTAATCGGGCGACTACACAGCATGATGGTGGCGGCGAAGGCAGCCGTGCGTCGTTCGTGCCGCCCTGGGGAGGCCGGCGCGGACGACCGGGGGGAGTTCGAGGGCTGCTCGCACGAAGTCGGTAGGTACTGCAAGGGGGGACGTGTACAGATGGGCATGATCACTGACTGGCCGTCACTGGCGGCATGTCAGAACGGAGACCCGGACGCGTTGTTCGTACAGGGCGCCGAACAGAACGTGGCGAAGAGGATCTGCCGGAGCTGCCCAGTTCGGTACGAGTGCCTGGCCGACGCGCTCGACAACCGGATCGAGTTCGGTGTGTGGGGTGGCATGACCGAACGCGAGCGCCGGGCGTTGCTGCGCCGTCACCCGCAGGTGACCAGCTGGCGCAAGATGTTCGAGGCGGCCATGAAGAAGAACGCCAAGGAGAAGGCCGGCAAGGACAAGGTCCTGGTGACCACTGCCACCTGACCGCCAGGTCAGCTCCGGCTGATCGCCTCGCCGATCGTCCGCAGCCCGTCGACGTCGTGCACGTCGGCGGGCTGCGCGGCCACCGACACCGCCGGCACCGCCGGGAACGCCTCGGTGAACCGGGCCGCCACCTGCTCCTCGCGTACCGCCTGCTGGGCCAGCGCGGCATGCGCGCGCAGCACCTCGACGGTGCCCTCGTGCCCGCCCGCCGCGGCCAGCCGCTCCGCGGCGGCCAGGCTCTCCGCCGCGGACAGGGCCGCCGCCGGCCGGTGCACCCGGTTGAGCACCAGCCCGGCCAGCGGCATCTGCTCTTCCCGCAGGCGACCCGCGAAGTAGGCGGCCTCCCGGACCGCGTCCGGCTCCGGGGCCGCGACCAGCAGGAACGCCGTCTCCCGGGCCTGCAGGATCCGGTACGTCTGCTCGGCCCGCTGCCGGAACCCGCCGAACATCGAGTCGAGGGCGGCGACGAAGCCGGACAGGTCGGTGAGCAGTTGGGCGCCGAGCACCTTCTGCACCACCTTGGAGAACATCCCGAAGCTCGCCGTCACCAGGTTGAACATGCTGCGTCCGCCGGTGCGCGCCGGGGCCAGCAGCAGCCGCAGCATGCGGCCGTCGAGGAATCGGGACAGGCGGGCCGGAGCGTCCAGGAAGTCGAGCGCGGACCGAGACGGCGGCGTGTCCACCACGATCAGGTCCCACTCGCCCCGGGCGTGCAACTGGCCCAGCTTCTCCATCGCCATGTACTCCTGCGTACCGGCGAAGGTGGAACTCATGGCCTGGTAGAACGGGTTGGCGAAGATCTCCGCGGCCTTCGCCGGGTCGGTGTGCTGGAGCACCACGTCGTCGAACGTGCGCTTCATGTCCAGCATCATGGCGTGCAGCTCGCCGCCGCTGGCCTCGACGTCGATGCCCTTGACCTGGCGGGGTGTGTTGTCCAGCTCGGTCAGGCCGAGCGACTGCGCCAGCCGGCGGGCCGGGTCGATGGTGAGCACCACGGTCCGGCGGCCGTGCCGCTCGGCCGCGCGCAGCGCCAGCGCCGCGGCGGTGGTCGTCTTGCCCACGCCGCCCGCCCCGCAGCAGACCACGATCCGTACACCGTCGTCGGCGAGGATCTGGTCGACGTCAAGCGGAGGCGCCGCGTCTTCGGAAGGCACCAATCGAGCGTATCGGTCCCGAGGGGCACTCTGCTCCGTGCCGGTCGCAGGTGTGAGTCAATCCGCCCGGACGAGGGTCTCGGCGAGCGCCTCCAACCCGGCCCGGTCGACTCCTCCGGGCAGCAGCGGCAGTTCGATCATGGGCAGGCCCAGCTCCACCAGGTCGCCCCGGAGCGAGTCCTCCAGCTCTCGGCGTACCTGCTGGTCGTGGGCCTCCTCGACGAGCCCGGCCACGGTCGGGCCGTCGGTCGGCAGGCCGGCGGCGGCCAGCCCGCGCTCCAGCTCGGCCGCGGTCACGGCCCGGCCGGCCGGCACCGGCGGGCGGACGCCGTTGACGATCACCCGGCCGACCGGGAAGCCGAGCTGGGTCAGCTCGGCGACCGCGTCCAGCGTCTCCTGGACCGGCATCTCCTCCAGCAGCGTGACCACGTGCACGGCTGTCATCGGCGACCGGAGCAGCGCGGAGACGCCCTCGCTCTGGGTCTTGATCGGGCCGACCTTGGCCAGCCGGGCGGTCTCCGCTGTCACGTTCAGGAAGCGGCCGATGCGCCCGGTCGGCGGCGCGTCCAGCACGACCGCGTCGTACGTCCGGCGCGAGCCGCTGGTCCGGGTGGTCGCCTCCTTGACCTTGCCGGTGAGCAGCACGTCGCGCAGGCCCGGCGCGATCGTGGTGGCGAAGTCGATCGCGCCGAGCTTGCGCAGCGCCCGGCCGGCCGCGCCGAGCTTGTAGAACATGTCCAGGTATTCCAGGAGCGCCGCCTCGGCGTCGACCGCCAGCGCCCGCACCTCACCGCCGCCGGGCGCGTCGGCGAGGTGCCGCTCCTCGTACGGCAGCGGGTCGGTGCCGAAGAGCTGGGCGATGCCCTGCCGGCCCTCCACCTCGACCAGCAGGGTGCGCCGGCCCCCGGCGGCCAGGCCGAGGGCCAGCGCGGCGGCCACGCTCGTCTTGCCTGTGCCGCCCTTGCCGGTCACCACGTGCAGGCGGGCCGGCCATCTGCCGGCGGACTCGGCCGGCTGCTCACTCGCTGCCACCCGTCGAGCCTAACCAGCCGGCCGGATCAGCCGACCTCGCAGACCCACCAACCCGTCTTCCGCACCACTGTGAAGCGCAGGGACTGCTCGGCGACCTTCTCGTCGGCGGTGGTCATGGTCACCCGGGCGGAGACGGTGGCCCGGTCGCCGGTCTCG
>NZ_JAGPXV010000471.1:0-4796 GCF_018070405.1 Micromonospora sp. D75 | reverse complement strand
GTGGCGCTGACGCCGGTCCGTAGCAGCGCGAGCGCCTGCGCCCGGTAGGCGAGGTTGGCGTGCGCCTGGGTGGCGACCGCCCCGACCAGCGCCTCGGCGGCCGGCACCAGCGCCCCGGCGGCGAGGAACCGGCTGGCCACTGCCACTCCGAACAGGCGCCCGTCGGCGGAGCGGGCGACGAGCGAGAAGGTCACGCGCGGATCGTAGCCCGCAGGGCGGGCACGGGGCCCCGCTCCGGCGGCACCGCTCAGAACGGCGGCGCGGCGTCCTCCGGCGGCCGGCCCCAGGCCCGCCGGGCGTCGGCGACCGCCACCGCCGTCAGGACCGCCGCGGCGAAGCCCGACGCGACGAGCGGCGCGAGGCGCACCAGCAGCGGTACGGGCAGCAGCAGCGCGGCGATCCCCACCAGCCGGGACGGGGAGACCCGGCCGAACACCTCGTACTCGAATCGGGCCCGGCCGGCCAGGAACACGGCCGGCCCGCCGAGGATCACGGCCAGCCAGGGCAGCTCGTTGTGCCCGATCGGGTGCTCGATCACCAGCTCGTAGCCGATCGCGGTGGCGACCACGCCGATCACCATGACCAGGTGGGTGTCGGCGGCGGACCGGCCGACGGTGGCCGGGTGAGCGGCCCGGGTCACCGCCTCGCCCAGGATCTGCCCGGCCCGCTGCACGTAGATCCGCCACAGCAGCACCGAGGTGGCCAGCGCGACGGCGAACGCGGTGACCATGCCGGGGCTGGTGGGGGAGCGGGTGAACGACAGGCCGGCGAGCAGGATCGTCTCGCCGAGCGCGACCAGGAAGATCTGCTGGTAGCGCTCGGCCAGGTGCTCGCCGTGGATGTCCCAGCGGGAGACCGTGGACCGGCCCAGGCCCGGCACCGGCCAGCCGAACCGGGCGGCGAGGTACTCCAGCACCAGCGCCGCGGTCCAGAGCGCCACCCGGGCGTTCACCGGCAGCAGCGCGCCGGCCAGCCAGAGCACACCGGTGGTGCAGAACGTGATCAGCATGCGCCGCTTGAGCCGGCGGTACTGCTGGTTCTGCAGCACCAGCACGAGGATCGCCGGCCGGCTCACCTGGGCCACCACGTACGCGGTGGCGAACATCAGGCCGCTGTGGCCGAACGCGCGGGGGATCGCCACCCCCATCACCATCGCCGAGATCAGCGCGGTGATCACGATGATCTGCAACCACAGGTGGTGCGGGTCGTAGCGGCTGGTCGTCCACGCCGTGCCCTGCCACACGGCCCAGAGCGCGACCAGCAGCAGCAGCGTCTTGCCGCCGCCGGTCACCGCCGACCAGCCCGTCTGCCCGCCCTCCAGCACCAGGTCCTCGAAGGCGCGCGCCGAGATCCGGGTCAGCGCGAACACGTACACCAGGTCGAAGAAGAGCTCCAGGAACGTGGCCCGGTCGGGGCCGCCGCCGGAGCTGCGCAGCGCGGCCGGCTCGGCGGTCCTCACCGCGCTGCCCCGTCCCCGGTCCACCTCATCCGGCAGTCGTAACACTCTTTCCCGGCGTCTCGGCACCGATCGCCCATATCGGTCTGGATCTTGCTCGCGGCGGTGCCGGACGGGCACCATCGACGGGTGACGAACCGATGGGGCATGACAGTGCCGCTGGGCGGTATCCCGCTCGCCGACCACGCCGCCGTCTACGCGGCCCTGGACGACGCCGGCTTCACCGACGTGTGGTCCTCGGAGGTGGCCGGCGCCGACGCGTTCACCCCGCTGGCCCTGGCCGCCGCCTGGTCGCCGCGCCTGCGCCTCGGCACCGCGATCACGCCGGTGTTCACCCGTGGCCCGGGACTGCTGGCGATGAGCGCCGCCGCGCTGGCCGAGGCGGCGCCGGGCCGCTTCGCGCTCGGCGTCGGCGCCTCGTCGCCGGTGCTGGTGCGGGACTGGAACGCGATCGCGTTCGACGAGCCGTTCAAACGGACCCGGGACGTGCTGCGGTTTCTGCGGGCCGCGCTGCGCGGCGAGACCGTCGACGGCGCGTTCGACACGTTCGCCGTACGGCGCTTCACGCTGGAGCGTCCGCCGAGCGTGCCGCCGCCGGTCGTGCTTGCCGCGCTGCGCCCCGGCATGCTGCGCCTGGCCGCCGCCGAGGCCGACGGGGTGATCCTCAACTGGCTGGCCGCCGAGGACGTGCCGACCGCCCTGGCCGAGGTGGGCGAGCGCCGCCCCGGGTTCGAGGTGGCCGCCCGCATCTTCGTCTGCCCCACCGAGGACGCCGCGTACGCCCGCGCGCTGGGCCGCCGCATGATCACCGGCTACCTCACCGTCCCCGCGTACGCGGCCTTCCACAGATGGCTGGGCCGCGAGGACACGCTCGGTCCGATGTGGGCGGCATGGGCCGCGGCGGACCGGCGGGGCGCCTCCGCCGCCGTACCGGACGAGGTGGTCGACGCGCTGGTGCTGCACGGCTCGCCCGAGCAGTGCGCGGCCGCCGTCCGCCGCTACGCCGACAACGGCGTCGACGTGCCGGTGCTGGCGGTGCTCCCCACGCCCGAGATCACCGAGGGCGGCGCGGCGGCCTGGATGGATCTGCTGCCCCGGCTCGGCCCCGGGGAAGGTGGCCTGAGATGAACCTGACCGACCGGGTGGTCGTGATCACCGGCGGGGCCGGCGGGATCGGCGCGGCACTGGGCCGACGGTTCGCCGCCGAGGGCGCCGCCGCCGTCGTGCTGGCCGACCTGGCCGCCGACGCGGCCCGCGCCACGGCCGAGGCGATCGGCCCGGTCGCCACCGGCGTCGGCCTCGACGTCACCGACGAGGCGGCGGTACGCGCGCTCGTCGAGGAGACCGAGCGCCGCCACGGACGGATCGACCTGTTCTGCGCCAACGCCGGAGTGGCCACCGGCGGCGGCATCGACGCGCCGGACGCCGACTGGGACCGCGCCTGGCGGGTCAACGTGTTGGGGCACCTGCACAGCGCCCGCGCGGTGCTGCCCGGCATGCTCAGCCGGGGCCAGGGGCACCTGCTGCTCACCTGCTCGGCGGCCGGTGTGCTCACCGCGGTCGGCGACGCGCCGTACACCGCCACCAAGCACGCCGCCGTGGGTCTCGCCGAATGGCTGGCGATCACCTACCGGGACGCCGGCATCCGGGTCAGCGCGCTGTGCCCGCAGGGCGTGGACACCCCGATGCTCGCCGACGGCCTCACCGAGGGGCACCTGGGCGCCCGGGTGATCGCCGCGTCCGGGATGATCCTCACCCCGGACCAGGTCGCCGACGCGGTCGTCGCCGGGCTGGCCGAGGAGCGGTTCCTGATCCTGCCGCACCCCGAGGTCGCCGACTACGCCCGCCGCCGTGCCGAGGACCCGGACGGGTGGCAGGCCGGGCTGCGCAAACTCGTCCGCAAGCTGCGCGCCGCCGACCGCTGAGCCCTCACGAGGCGGGCGGTCCGGTCAGCGTCGCCACCGTAGCGGCCCCGGATGGATCGTCCACAGCACCTGTCGCCACCGCGACCGGGTCGCGCGCAGCGCGTCGGCGAAGCCGGCGCTCAGCCGTGCGGCCCGCTCCGCCTGTTCCGGCGTGACGCTGCCCGGCGCGAAGCCCGCCTGGTTGAGCAGACCGGCCAGCTCGTCCACCGCTGCGCCATCCGGGTCGCCGCTCGCCGCGCCCTCTCCGGGCCGCGCCGCGCGGGCCTCGGCGAGCGTCCGGCGGGCCCGCTCGGCGACCTCCGCCGCCGCCAGGTCCGGCCCGACCGGATGCCCGGCCAGACGCAGCGCGTCGGTCAGCTCCCGCCACGCTCCCGCGACCCGTTCGCCCGGATCGCCCACCGCCAGACGGGAGCGGGTCAGCCGCCGGCGCATCGCGACCAGCGCCGCCAGCACCGCGCCGACCAGCAACACCAGTCCGCCGACACCGCCGCCGACCAGCGCCGGTGTGCCGAGCCCGCCCTCGTTCCGGCCGGGTGCGGGCGCGGCAGCCGGAGGCGTTGCGCTCGGCTCCTCGGTGGGCGCCGGCACCTCCGACGGCGGCGGGTCCTCCGGCTGCGGCCGGAAGTCCTCCTCCACCGGACGGGGCTCCTCGTCCGGGCGCGGCATCGGATCGAACGGCACCCAGCCGACGCCGTCGAACAACACCTCCGGCCAGGCGTACGCGTCGGCCGCCCGCACCGGCCCGTCGCCGTCGGGCCCGAACCCGACCACCACCCGGGTCGGCAGGCCGGCGAGGCGGCCGAGCACCGCGAACGCGGCGGCGAACTGCTCCGACGTGCCCCGCTGCCCACCGCCGTTGCGCGGCCCGAACAGGAAGAACGCCAGATTCGGGTACGCGTGCCCGCTCGGCGCGTCGGCTGTCACCCGGTAGTGCTCGGCGAGGAACGTGGCGATCGCGTCGGCGCGCGCGTACGGAGCGCCGTTCGACTCGGCGAGCTGGGTGGCCAGCCGGCGCAGCGGTTCCGGGGCGCCGTCGGGCACCCGCAGCACCCGGGCCACCTCGTCACCGGCGGGCACGTTCGCCGTGGGCAGCAGGTTCACGTCCGGGCGCTCCCGCACCGAGGACACCTCGTACCGCAGCCCCGGCCCGAGCCCTTCCGGGCGGATCAGCGTCCCGGTCGCCGGGTCGTACGCCACCCGCGCGCCGGTCACCTCGCGCGGCGTGGGCACCGCCGGCAGCAGCCGTCCGGTCAGGTCGCCGACCGTGATCTCCTGGCGCACCTCGTCGGTGGCCGTGTTCGGGGCGGGCTCGGTGGCGGGCAGGATCCGCCCCGCGTTGCGGTACGTGGCGCCGACCCGCCAGGTCACCCCGTCATAGTCGCTGAGCACCGCCAGCCGGATCAGCGGCGCCCCGC
>NZ_JAGPXV010000470.1:0-4805 GCF_018070405.1 Micromonospora sp. D75 | reverse complement strand
AGGCGGCCCTGCACCTCGCCGTGCTCGGCCTCGATCAGCTCGCGCCGCTCGCGCAGCGCGGTCTCGTCGGCGATCTCCTTGTCCAGTGTGGTCCGCAGCGTGTGCAGGTCGTCGGCGAGCAGCCGCAGCCGGGCGTCGCGCAGGTTGGCCTGGATCGCGGCGGCGCGACGGGCCACCTCGGCCTGCCGGCCCAGCGGCTTGAGCTGGCGGCGCAGCTCGGCGGTGAGGTCGGTCAGGCGGTTGAGGTTGGTCTGCATCGCGTCGAGCTTCCGCAGCGCCTTCTCCTTGCGCTTGCGGTGCTTGAGGACGCCGGCCGCCTCCTCGATGAACGCCCGCCGGTCCTCCGGCTTGGCGTGCAGCATGCCGTCGAGCCGGCCCTGCCCGACGATGATGTGCATCTCGCGGCCGATGCCCGAGTCGGAGAGCAGCTCCTGGATGTCGAGCAGGCGGCAGGAGTCGCCGTTGATCTCGTACTCGCTCTCGCCGGAGCGGAACATCCGGCGGGTGATGGAAACCTCGGTGTACTCGATCGGCAGCGCGCCGTCGGTGTTGTCGATGGTGAGGGTGACCTCGGCCCGGCCCAGCGGTGCGCGTCCGGCGGTGCCGGCGAAGATGACGTCCTCCATCTTGCCGCCGCGCAGCGCCTTCGCGCCCTGCTCGCCGAGCACCCAGGCGATGGCGTCGACGACGTTGGACTTGCCGGAGCCGTTCGGGCCCACCACGCAGGTGATCCCGGGCTCCAGCTTCAACGTCGTGGCGGAGGCGAAGGACTTGAACCCCTTCACCGTCAGGCTCTTGAGATGCACCTTCTCGATCCTCGTCCGGTGGCCGCCGTACCGTCGCCGGCTGCGCGGACCTGGTGAACCCGCAGACTAACCCGGGACCGCGACGTCGCCGCCACGCGACCCACCCGGCACCTGCGGTGTCCGCTTTCCGCCCGGCCGTCGCGGTGGGAACGGAAATGCATGATCACAATTACCGGACGCAATTCCGGGCGGTTTCGCAAGATCGAGAATCACGGCGGGAACGACGAAAAGGGGTACGCACATGGCTGCGCGCCGGCACTTGAGTGTCGGCGCGCTTTTCGGTGTGGTGCGATTCAGTTTTCCGGCGACTGGAGATCAGGTCAGCGCGGGCTCGGCCAGACGGAGGAGGTCGTCGGCCTCCGCCGCTGCCGCCGCGAGCCGATCGTTGTCGGCACGCAGACGCGTGATCTCGAACTCCAGTGCCTGAACCCTGGCACGCAGACGGGTGACCTCGTCGAGCAGACGCCGGTCGGGCGCTGCGCTTACGTGGCCGTAGAGGGCCTTCGCCATGCTGAACTCCTTGATGTGCGCTGCCGGAAAGGCCGGCCAACGCGCGCCCATGATGTTCGCGGCTACCATTCCCGCTGTATCGGGGCATGGCTGGGCGCGACTGGCGACACCACTATATTGAGCCGAAACCCCCTCCTTCGTCAAGTTGACCAAGGCCGTAGATCATCTCCACGTCGGCCGGGCCACTCGCCGGGGGGCTGCCACAAGGCGCGGACACGCTCTGTCCGGACGCCTTTACTGTACGCCGGAAATGTGTGAACGCCTCACCCTCGGCGGCTGCTTCGCCTTAACTCTTTCTTAGCCACGTTGCTGCAGCTCCGAGCGCGCCCGTAGCGTCACCCCGGCCCGTAACCAACCCGTGGAGGGGACAGGCGTGTACCGCTGGAACGACCCGATCGAACCGGAGGGCGCCCGCCGGCGTCCCGAGCCGCCGACCGACGAGGGTCCGGCGTGGCTCAGCGACCGGCCCGAGCCGCGGTCGTCGTACCTCTTCGGCGACGGAGGGCAGCAGCAGCCGCCCGCCGGCTACGGCCCCGCCGGTTACGGCGCCGAGCCGGCCGGCTCCTACCCGCCGCCCCGCGACCGGTGGAACGGCGAGGAACAGCCCACCGCCGCCTGGCACGGCCAGGAGCAGCCCGCCAATGCCTGGCACGCCCAGGGGCCGGCCAGGACCGGCCACGAGCAGCCCACGGCCGCCTGGCAGGGCCAGGAGCAGGCGTGGCACGGCCACGAGCAGCCGGCCGGCGGCTGGGAGCAGCCGGCCGCGACGTGGCAGCCGGCGGACGACATCCCGGCCGACGAGCCGCGACGCCGCAAGCGGCGCCTGTCCCGGCCGCTCGTGATCGGCGGGGCCGCCGCCGCGGCGACACTCGTGGTGAGTCTCGGCGTGGGCGCCGTCCTGCTACCCGGCGACGACCAGGGCACGAAGCGCACCTCCGCCGACGCTCCGGTGGCCGCCGCGCCGCAGGCGCCCGAGGACGCCGGGGACAGCCCGGCGGACACGCTCGCTGCCGAGTCGGCCAGCCCGTCGGCCGTACCGACCACGGCCGCGCCGAGCCCGTCCAAGAAGGCCACCCCGAAGCCGAGCCGCAGCACCGCGCCGTCGCGGCAGCAGGAGCGCAGCAGCGCCCCGAGCGGCGGCGGCACCGCGGCCACCAAGGCCACCGCCACGACCGCGCTGAGCGCGGAACTCCAGAAGGTCGTCACGCTGGTGAACCAGGAGCGGGCGAAGGCCGGCTGCAAGGCGCTGACCGTGAACGCCAAGCTGAACCTGGCCGCCCAGCGGCACAGCCAGGACCAGGCGGACCACAAGAAGATGGACCACAACGGCAGCGACGGCAGCGAGCCCAAGGACCGGGTGGAGCGCGCCGGCTACAGCTGGAGCATGGTGGGCGAGAACGTCGCCTGGGGCTACCAGAGCGCGGCCGAGGTGATGGACGGATGGATGAAATCCGAGGGGCACCGGAAGAACATCCTCAACTGCGGGTACACCCAGATCGGAATGGGTCTGGCGCGCAGCAACGGGCCGTACTGGACGCAGGTCTTCGGCACGCCGCGCTGACCGCGCGTCGTGACGGGCCCGGCGCTCGTTGACCGGTCGGGGGCGGCGTCGGGCCGCCCGCGTCCGGGGAGTCGTCGATGCGGATCCGGCCGGGGTGGGCCGTGCCGCGCGCCCGGCCGGCCCGCGTCCGCCGACGTGGCCCGCGCCGGGGCGTGGCGCTCGCGCTGACCGCGGCGCTGCTCGTCCCGGCGCCGGCCTGCCGGCGGCCGATCACCCCGCCCGGCGCGCCCACGCCCTGGCCGGTCGCGCAGGCCGACAGGTGGCGGTGGCAGTGGCAGCTCACCACCCCGGTGGACGTCACCGTCGACGCCGACGTCTTCCTCCTCGACCCGGTGGCGACCACCTCGACCGAGACCGCCGCGCTGCGCGAGCGGGGCCGCAGGCTGGTCTGCCACGTCCGGGTCGGCACGTACGCCGCCGACGATCCGGACGCCACCCGCTTCCCCGCCGCCGTACGCGGCGCTGCCGTGCCCGGGCGGCCGGGCAGCCACTTCCTGGACGTACGGCGCTGGGACGCGCTGTCACCGGTGCTGGCCGACCGGCTCCGGCTGTGCCGGGGCAAGGGCTTCGGCGCGGTGGCGCTGGCCGACGCGGACGGCTACCGGTACCGCTCCGGTTTCCCGCTGGGCTTCGACGACCAGTTGCTGTTCAACCGGCGGCTGGCCGGGCTGGCCCGCAAGCTCGACCTCTCCCCCGGCCTGGTCGACGACGTGGCGCAGGTGGCCGCGCTGGCGCCCGACTTCGACTTCGCGGTCAACCAGGAGTGCGTACGCCGCCGCGAGTGCGCGAAGCTGCTGCCGTTCGTCGACGCCGGCAAGCCGGTCTTCCACGTCGAGTACACGGGTGAGCCGGCGGACTTCTGCGTCACCTCGGTCGGCTACGGCTTCGCCTCGATCCGCAAGGACCGGCAACTGGACGCCTGGCGGGAGCCCTGCGTACTGCCGTGACGCCCCCGTCCCCGGCCACCTGGGCCGATACGGTCACGGAGGTGCCGACACTCTGCGTGACGCCATGGCTCAAGGGGTGTACGCAAAAGCGATATACCTGAGAGTCATAATTATGACTCTCAGGTATATCGCTCACTAGGGGATGCCGTCTCAGCCGCCAGCACGGTCCGGACCGGATGTCAAGCCGCGACGGACATGCCGCGCGGACCGGCGCCCGGACCCGGAATCAGCGGGCGCCGACCAGCTCCGGGGCCGGGGCGGGCGGCGGCTCCACCGCCGGGGCGACGACCGTACGGCGGCGCATGAAGCGTGGCGCCCACCAGTTCGCGTCACCCAGCAGCGTCATCACCGAGGGCAGCACGACCGCCCGGATGATCGTGGCGTCCAGCAGGATCGCCGCCGCCAGGCCGATGCCGAGCTGCTTGAAGTCGATCATGCTGAGCGTGGCGAAGATGGAGAACACCGCCACCATCACCACCGCCGCGCTGGTCACCACCCCGGCCGAGGAGGTGATGCCGTGCGCCACCGCCTCCCGGTTGGGCATGCCCCGGTCGATCGCCTCACGGATCCGGCTGACCACGAAGACGTGGTAGTCCATCGACAAGCCGAAGAGGACCACGAACAGGAACAGCGGCAGCCAGGTGACGATCGCGTCCATCGAGGTGAAGCCGAGGAGCCCTTCCGCCCAGGTGCTCTGGAAGACCAGCACCAGCAGCCCGTACGCGGCCCCGGCGGAGAGCAGGTTCAGCAGGATCGAGGTCAGCGCCACCACCACCGACCGGAACGTCCACGCCATCACCAGGAACGTCAGCGCCAGCACGAACGCGGCGACGATCGGCAGCTTCGCCCAGATGTGGGCGGCGTAGTCCTCGCTGGCGGCCACGCCGCCGCCGACCGCGTACTCCACGCCCGGGATGCCGCCGAGCGTGGCCGGCACCAGGTCCTCGCGCAGCTCGTGCAGCGACCGGGACGCCTCGTCGG
>NZ_JAGPXV010000047.1:0-16972 GCF_018070405.1 Micromonospora sp. D75 | reverse complement strand
GGGTGAGCACGGACAGGAACACCCAGAGCAGCAGGACCATCCAGATCCCGAAGCCGGGCGGCACCCGGACCGGGCCGCGTTTGCGCATCTGCGCCACCATCGGCACCGCGAAGATGACGAACACGAAGCTCGACACGCCGAGCACCCACCACAGCGGGTACAGCAGGAAGACCGCGATCAGCGGCCATGCCGTCGGCAGCCGCCACGACCAGCCCTCCGGCCGTACCCGCACCGGGCGGAGGCGGTTCCCGCCGGGTGACACCGCGGCGAGCGGAACCGACCCGCGCGCGGTACGAGGCGGGGTGGCGGTGCTCATTTCACGGAGACCTTGGCGGTGGTCGGCGCGTAGATGACCCACGCGTTGCCGGGCTGGGGGCGCAGCAGGTCGCCGCCGGTGTCGGCGAGCGTGCAGAGCAGGGGCAGGCCGGGCTTGCGCCACCGGCCCTTGGCGCTGTTCGGCCCGGACACGGCGAGCACCGCGCCCTCACCGAAGACGTTCGCCGAGGGCAGCGAGCGTGGGGACGGGTTGCGTACGTCGAGCGTGCGGTACTCCATCGTCAGCACGATGACGGATGCGGCGGTCACGGTGACCTTGCCGATCCTGCCGGCCCAGACGGACTTCGCCTGGTCGTACCGCCAGACCATCGGCGGACCGCCGGAGACGGTGACGGTGAGTTCGGTGGCGGGCGCGAGGTCGCGGGTGGCGAGCGCCTCGCCGTCGGTGGCGTGGTCGATCGGCGCAGGGGGCGGCTGGCCCCCCTTCGGGGCGGCCTTGAGCAGCGCGGCGGTCGACGTGTAGTCGCCGGAGAACACCTTGCTGTCGTCGTCGGGCGTGACGCCGTTGAGGTCGGAGTTCTCGAACTGGGTGAGGAAGCCGGTGGGGCCGCCGTTGTAGCCGACGAACGGGCGCAGCACCGTGAGCGACCGGATGTCGACCGGCCGGATCTCGGTGACCGGGCCGATCTTGGTGGCGTCCTTGGAGTGGAACACCGCGGTCAGGTGCAGCGTGTCCGACTCGGCGAACTCGGCGTAGACCAGGTCGGCGGCGTCCAGGCCGGCCGGTGTGGTCGCGGGGCTCACCCGCAGCGGCACCGCGACCGCCTGGCGGGTCGTCGCGGCCGGGGTGCTGACCGGAGCGCCGGTCAGCGGGCCCTTGGGCAGGGTCGGCGAGGCGCTGGCCGCGGACGGCGAGGCGGTGACGTCGCCCGGGTCCACCACCTGGACCTTGCCCGGCTTGGGCTCGGGCTCACTGCACCCGGTCCCGACGCCGAGGACGACGGCGGGGGCGATGGCGGCGCGGAGCATCTGCCGACGGTTCACCCCAGGTCCTCGCCGGAGTCGAGGGCGTAGCTGCGGCCGTCGCCGTCACCCCGGGAGCGGTAGGTGCCGCCGGTGCCGTTGAGCGGCACCGGCTTGCCTCCAGCGGCGGGCGGGGTGGCCTTGCCGGGCATCTGCGGCGCCGGAGCGGCCGGCTTCGCCGGGGCGGGCCGGGACGACTGCATGCGCGGCAGCACCATGGTCGACTCGGCGGACGGGCCGGGGCTGGGCCGGGGCTTGGGCCGGTTGGCCGGGGCAGCCGGGGCGCTCGACGCGTTCGACCCGCCGGACGTCGCCGGGCGGGTGGCGCCGGCGGGCGGTTCGGGCAGGCGCGGAGCCAGCACGGCGCCGATCACCGGCGCGTTCACCTGCTCGAACTGCTGGAGCGCGGCGGTGATCTCACCGCTGCGGGTCTTGCCCGCCTCGGCCACCATGATCACCGCGTCGACGTACCGGCCCAGGGCCTGGGCCTCCACGGCGAACGTGGGCTGCGGGGTCTCGATGATCACGTGGTCGAAGCGCGCGGACAGCTCGTGCAGGATCTCCAGCAGACCGGCGACCGGCAGTTCGACCTCGGCGTCCAGGTCGCCGGGCACCAGCACCCGGAGCTGGCCGAGCCCCGGCACCGGCGCGAGCGCCTTGAGCGGGGGCACGTCGCGGCGCAGCACCGAGGCGAGGCTGTGCCGCCCCTCGGCCACGCCGGTGATCGCGCCCACCGCCGAGTCGGGCTTGGTGGTGATCAGCGCGACCTGCTGGCCGGTACGGGCGTACGAGGCGGCGAGGTTGGCGGCGACGAACCCGGCGGCGGCGCCGGCCGAGGCGTCACAGAGCAGCAGTTGGCGCCCGCGCCCGCCCTGCGCCGCTTCGGGCACCGCGGAGAGCAGCACGTTGCGCAGCCGGCCCAGCTCGCGGGAGGCCCGGTGGGTGGCCGGCAGGACTGCGAGCGACGGCGCGCGCGACGGCAGTTCCACAAGCAGCGGCAGGCCGACCCGGTCGGAGATGTCGCGTCCGCGGCGGATCCGGGTGTCCAGCCGGTCCAGCACCAGCGCCAGCACGATGCCGAGCAGCAGACCCGCGCCCATGCCGCTGGCGAGGTTGAGCGTGCGGTTCGGCGAGCTGGGCCGCTCCGGCAGCCGGGCGTCGGAGATGATCTCGCCGGGATCGGAGCCGGCCGCGCTCAGCGGGTTGAGCCGGTTGTACAGGTTGCTGATCTGGTTGGTGACGAGCTGGCGGTCGGATTCGGCCCGCTCGCGCTCGGGCGAGTTGGACGGCGCCGCCGAGATCCGCCCGGCGATCGCGCTCAACTGCTTCTGCAGATCGGCGATCTGCTGCTTGAGCGTGTTCGTCTCGTTCTCCAGCGACTTCTGCGCGGTGGCCTTGCGCAGGTCGAGGTAGGCCTGGGCGAACGCGTGCGAGCCCGACTGGGCGCCCTCGGGGCTGTTCGCCTCGTACGCCACCTGGAGGATCTGGCTGTTCGGCGGGACCTTGACGGTCACCGACTTGACGAGCTGGTCGGCCCCGGTGTCGACCTTCATCAGCGCCTTGGCCCGCTCCGCCACCACGAGCGAGCGGACCACCTGCGCCTCGGTGTCGAGGTTGACCTTGGCGTTGGGGTTGTTCTCCGCGCCCGAGCCGAGCGGGCGCACCAGCAGCGACGTGGTCGAGGTGTAGCGCGCCTCCTGGACCTGGCTCAGCGCCAGCCCTCCGCCCAGGCCGAGGACCGCGGCGAGCAGCAGGATCCACCAACGGCGGCGCAGCCAGCCCAGGTAGGCCATCAGGGCAAGACCGTCGGCGTCGCTCTCGGCCAAATGGGGTGAGGGCATCAGAGTCTGTCGCTCCCTTTCGACCGAGCCGGGCAGTCCACGGCACAGCTGGACCTGACCGTGGCCTTGAGTGTCCCCGATCCGAACGACGAGGGAAAGTCTGCTCACGTTCCGGTAAGCCTGCCCGGGTGTGGGCAGCCCGCGTAGAAATGGCCGATCGGCGCTGACCATTCGGCGGGTTTCCCGGTGCCGGGCCCGACTTGCCCCCGGTAAGCCGACGTCGCCGACGGCTCTCGTGCGGAGCGGTGACGGAATCCTGACACATCTCACTTCGTTCGGGTGTCCCGGCCCGTGGTCCGGGCGCGGCCGGGCTGACCTGCCCGACGGCCGGTCGACGCGCATCCCGTTGACGGGAATCGCGAGGTGAGCCGACCGGCGAGCCAGGATCCGTCCAATGGCCCCTTCAGTTGCCCACGGGCCCGCCAGTAGGTTGTCAGGACGCGTCCGAGGGGCATTCACAAAAATCCGGACGCGTCATCCGCGTACGGGAGGACGTTTGTGGTGAGCGGGTCAACCGAGGACTCGGGACAGGTCCTGCTGGTGGGTTCCAGTGGCGGGCACCTGGCCCAGCTCCTGGCCCTGGAACCGTGGTACCGGGATCGGCGCCGCGCATGGGTAACCTTCGACACCCCGGACGCGCGCTCGCTGCTCGCCGGCGAGGACGTGGTCTGGGCGCACCACCCCACCACACGCAACGTAAAGAACCTGGTACGCAACGCGTTCCTCGCGCTGAAGGTCATCCGCCGGCGCCAGGTCGACGCGGTCGTCACCACCGGCGCCGGGGTCGCCCTGCCGTTCGTGGTGGCGGCCCGCATGCGCAAGATCCCCACGGTCTACATCGAGGTGTACGACCGGATCGACAGCGCGACGCTCACCGCCCGGCTCTGCCGTCCCTTCCTCTCCGCGATGCTCGTGCAGTGGGAGGAGCAGCGCCGGATGTACCCGGAGGCGACCGTCGTGGGGAACCTCCTCTGATGGCGCACATTCCCCAGCAGCGGGACCGGCGGTCCAGGCCGTTCGTGCTGGTCGTGGTCGGCACCGACGTGCACCGCTTCGACCGGCTGGTCGGCTGGCTGGAACGCTGGCACGCGGCCCGGCCCGAGGTCCGGCTGGTCCTCCAGTACGGCCACAGCCGCACCCCGGCCCTGCCCGAGGCCACCCCGTTCCTCGGCCACGAGGAACTCCAGCAGGCGATGGCGGAGTCCACGCTCGTGGTGAGCCACGGCGGCCCGGCCACCATCACCGAGGCCCGGCGCACCGGCCACCTGCCGATCGTGGTGCCCCGCGACCCGGCCCACGACGAGCACGTCGACAACCACCAGCAGCTGTTCTCCCGCCGCCTGGGCGCGGCCGGCATGGTGCGGCTGTGCGAGTCCGAGGCCGAGCTGGTCGCCGCGCTGGACGAGGGCCTGGCCGACCCGAGCCGGTTCGTCCTGGCCGCCGACCCGGGCCGCCCCGACCCGCGCGCCGAGGCGGTCGCCCGGGTCGGCGCGGTGATCGACGGCCTGGTCGCCGGCCGGGTACGCCAGCGGACCGCCGGGCGGCGCGGATGAGCGGCCCGGACCCGGCTGCGCCGCGGGTCCTCTTCGTCGGCGGCCTCGGCCGCAGCGGCTCCACGCTGCTGGAGTTGCTGCTCGCGCAGAGTGCCGACGTGTGCGCCGTCGGTGAGGTGGTGCACCTGTGGGAGCGGGCGCTCGGGGCCGACGAGCGGTGCGGCTGCGGCGAGCGGTTCACCGGCTGCCCGTTCTGGCGGCAGGTCGGCGACCAGGCGTTCGGCGGCTGGGACGCGGTCGACCGGGACGACGTGCTGGCGCTCAAGGACCGGGTCGACCGGACCCGGCACATCCCCCGGCTCGCCAAGGAGGCGCTCCCGCCGGAGCAGCTCGCCGACGTGCGCCGCTACGCCGACCTGTACACCCGGATCTACCGGGCCGCGCTCGCGGTGACCGGCGCCCGGGTCGTGGTGGACTCCAGCAAGCACGCCTCGCTCGCGTTCGCGCTGCGCTGGGCCGAAGGGCTCGACCTGCGGGTCCTGCACCTGGTCCGGGACAGCCGGGCGGTGGCGTACTCGTGGGGCAAGCAGGTGCGCCGCCCCGAGGTGGTCGACGGCGAGGACTTCATGCCGACCTTCTCGCCGTTCGAGGTGAGCAAGCTGTGGACCGCGCAGAACGCGGCGTTCCACCTGCTCGCCTCCCGGGCCAAGGTGCTGCGGCTGCGGTACGAGGACTTCACCGCCGACCCGGCCGGCACCGTAAGCCGGGTGCGGGACTTCGCCGGCCTGCCGGACGACCCGGCCGCGCTGCGGATCCTCTCGGCGGACGCGGCCGACGCGGCGAGCGAGCCGGCCGCGCCGTTCCGCGCGCACAGCGTCGCCGGCAACCCGTTGCGGTTCAGCGGCGGGCCGTTGACAGTGCGCCGCGACGAGGCATGGCGCGACCGCCTGCCGCGACGCAGCCGTGCCGTGGTCAGCCTGGCCACGCTTCCCCTGCGGGTCCGTTACGGCTATCTGGGCCAGCGGGGATCCGACGAGTCCGTGGAGAGAGCATGAGTGGGCCGAGCATCTCGGTGGTCGTACCGACGCGGGACCGTCCGGAGCTGCTGCGCGCGGCGCTCGACGCGATCCTCAGCCAGGCGCACCCGGGCCTGATCGAGGCGATCGTGGTCTACGACCAGTCCGAGCCGGACCGGTCGCTGGAGACCGACCGGGGTGACCGGCGGATCCGGGTGATCACCAACACCCGTACCGCCGGGCTGGCCGGGGCGCGCAACACCGGCATCGAGGCGGCCACCGGCGACTGGGTGGCGTTCTGCGACGACGACGACGAGTGGCTGCCCGGCAAGCTCGCCGCCCAGTTCGGGGCGCTCGACGCGCACCCGGACGGCGCGCTGGTGAGCTGCGGCATCCGGGTCAGCTACGACGACCGTACGGTGGACCGATCGCTGGACCGCGCCCGGATCTCGCTGGAGGCGCTGCTGCGCGACCGGCTCACCGAGCTGCACCCGTCCACGTTCCTGATCCGCCGGGCCGCGCTGCTCGACGCGATCGGCCTGGTCGACGAGCAGATCCCGGGCAGCTACGCGGAGGACTACGAGTTCCTGCTCCGCGCCGCCCGGTACGCGCCGCTGGTGAACGTGGAAAGCCCGTACGTGCTGGTCCGCTGGCACAAGCGGTCCTACTTCGCACAGCGCTGGGAGACCATCTCGACCGCGTTGCAGTGGCTGCTGCGCCGCTACCCGGAGTTCGCCACCGTGCCGCACGGCGAGGCTCGGGTGGCCGGTCAGATCGCGTTCGCGCAGGCCGCCATGGGTAACCGGCGGGACGCGGTCCGCTGGGCGCGGCGCACGCTGGCCCGCAACCCGAAGGAGCCGCGCGCCTACCTGGCGCTGGCGGTGGCGAGCCGGGCGGTGCAGGCCGACCGGGTGCTGCGCACGCTGCACAAGCGCGGCCGGGGCATCTGACGCGTACGCGGAACGGGCGGACGACCTCGGTCGCCCGCCCGTTCTCGTCCGGTCATCAGGTCAGGCCGTGCAGAAGGACTTCCACGCCTGGATGCTCGGCTGGTCGAGCAGCCGGAAGTCGCCCTGGCTGACGGTCTGGTTGTAGTACGCGACGAATTCCGGCCGCTGGCCGTTGAGGAAGTTCGTCATCGACCGGATCCAGGCCGCCCGGCCGGTGCCCGGGTCACCCGGCACCAGGTCGCTGCCGGTCTCCGCGACGCCCCACGGCTTGCCCAGCGCCTTCGACTTGCTGATCATCGGGCCGTAGATCTCCTGCGGCGGGGCGTACCGCTTCCACTTCTTGCCCCAGTTGTAGCAGTCCCAGCCGAGTGTCTCGATCACGTCGGAGCCGGGGTAGAACGCGTCGAAGCTGCGCCCGGACTTCGGGTCGAGCGTCCAGCACATCAGGATCAGCGTGTTGATCAGCTTGGGGTTGTTCGCCCGGGCGGCCAGCCCGGCCACCCGCTTCCACGCGGTCCGGTACGCCTCGGTGGTGAAGGCGCCGCGCTCGACGTCGTCCTCCGGCTCGTGGAAGTACGACCAGTAGACGTTGTGCTCGCGCGGGATCGAGGCGAACCAGGAGGTCAGGCGGGAGTCGAACTTGCCGGTGTTGATCTCCTGCGGCGCCGCCTTGAAGGACACCACAACGGTCCGGTCCACCACGTCGGCCCGGCTGCCGGACCAGGCCGGCGGCAGGCCGGGGAAGAAGATCCGGGCCATCCGCAGCTTGCCGAACGTCCGGTCGGAGCGGGCCAGCGCCTGACCGAAGGTCTCCCCGTTCTGCACGCCGATCGAGGCGCCGGGCAGCGTCAGCCGCGTACCGCCGAAGGCCGGGCCCGCGTTCTCGGAGGCCGACGGGCGGGCCGAGGGTTTGCCACCTAGGCCCTGGTCGGCGCTCGGGGACGCACCCGGCGTAGCCGGCGCGCCCGGGCCCATCGAGGTCGCCGGGCCGACCGATCCGGGCGCCTCGCCTGCTTGCGGGTTCGCGGAGTCGGGCCGCAGCGCGGCCACCGCGACCCCGCCGCCGGCCACTGCCAGCGCCAGCGCCGCCGCGACCGCCACGCGCCAGCGTCGCCGGGCGCCGCCGGGCGGCGGAGTTGTCCCCGGTGCGAGCGGCGGAGCGGGCGGGCGGCCCGGCCCGCCGGTGGCCGGATCGTGCGGGGCGTCCACCGGAGGCGGCCCGGTCAGGGTGGCGGTCGCCGCCGCGCCCGCACCCCGTACCGCGTCGCCCGCCGGACCCGGCCCGGCCCAGCCGGCGTCGTCGTGCGGCGCCCAGCCGGGGTCACCGTGGACCGTCGGCTCGTCCTGCGGCCAGGCGGCGTCCCGGTGGCCGGCGTCCGGCCGTTCCGGCCACGGCAGGTCACCGCCGCCGGTCCGGGCCGGTGGCGGCGGAGACGAGGTGACCTCGGCCTCCGGCCAGGGCAGCGACGGGCCGCCTGCCTGGCGTGGAATGTCCTGACCCGGCCACAGGCCGGTCGGCTGCCCGAAGGCGTTGTGCGGCTCTCGATCGGCCGGCATGACCCTCCCTGGCTGTCGGCGGCCCGTGTCCGGGCTCAGATCGCCACGCATACCTGCCCGACGATAACCCTCATTCACCTGGCCGTATGTACCGTGACACTCAGCCGAACGCCTGACCGGGGGTGTCGGTGACGGTCGAAGCGGGCATCTCGACCCCGGTCCGCGCGATCGCGTCGAGCAACTGGTCGGCCAGCTCCGGCCGGCAGACCAGCAGGTCGGGCAGGCGCGGGTCGGCGCGGTTGTAGCGCAGCGGCGAACCGTCGATCCGGGACGCGTGCATGCCCGCGCCGAGCGCCACCGCGACCGGGGCGGCACTGTCCCACTCGTACTGGCCGCCCGCGTGGACGTACGCGTCGACCTCGCCGGTCACCACGGCGCAGACCTTCACACCGGCCGAGCCCATCGGTACGGCGGTCGCACCGAGCATCTCGACCAGCTCGCCCACGAACGCGGGCGGGCGGCTGCGGCTCACCGCGATCCGGATCGGCCCGTCGGTCGGCTTCGGCGGCGGGCAGGTGGTGCCGAGCACGAGCGGCGTACCGTCCACCGTGGTCCGCGCCGGCATGCCGACGGCACCGGCGACCAGGGCGCCGTCGGGCGCGGCGGAGCGCTGCCAGAGCGCCACGTGCACCGCCCAGTCGTCCCGCCCCTCCTCGGAGAACTCACGGGTGCCGTCCAGCGGGTCGATGATCCAGACCCGGTCCGCCTCGTGCCGGGGCGCGCGCTCGCCGTCCGCCCATGCGCGGCGGGCGTCGGCCTCCTCTTCGGAGAGCACCGCGTCGGCCGGCCGCAGGCGGGCCAGCGCCGCCGTCATCAGCTCGTGCGACGCGCGGTCGCCGGCGTCCTTGAGCGCCTTCGGGTCGGCGAAGCCCTGCCGGTCCCGCAGCGCGGTGAGCGCCTTGCCGGCCTCGGTCGCCAGCCACTGCGCGAACCGCTGGTCGTCGAGCCGTCCCGCCTCGTCCTCGGTCACGAGCCTCATCCCTTGTTCTCCCGGGTCTGCCGCGACCCGTCATCCTTCGGCGTCCGGTCGGACCGGCGCCAGCGTCCGTCGGATCGTAGACAGTCGCGAGGTGCCCTCGGATCCCCCGGACGCACCCGGTGCCCCGCCCGGCCGCCCGCATGTTGAACTTCGCGTGTATGGCGGTCGGACCCGCCGGGCCAGGCCCTAGGCTCTGCGCATGACCGCCGAGCAGCTGATCTCGTTCGCCCGTGGCGCGCCTTCGCTGGACATCGTCGATGTCGAAGGGCTCAAGGCCGCCGCTGTCCGCGCCTTCGACGCCGACCCCGCCGGGGTCACCGCGTACGGCACCTCCGTCGGCTACCCGCCCCTGCGGAAGTGGATCGCCGAGAAGCACGGCGTCGAGGCCGATCAGGTGCTGATCACCAACGGCTCGCTGCAGGCCGACGCGTTCCTCTTCGACCACCTGGTCCGCCGGGGCGACGCGGTGGTGGTCGAGCGCCCGACGTACGACCGCACGCTGCTCAACCTCCAGCAGATGGGCGGCGAGGTGCACGGCGTGACGATCCAGCCGGACGGCCTGGACACCGCCGAGCTGCGCAAGCTGCTGGAGTCCGGGGTACGGCCGCGACTGGCGCACGTGATCCCCAACTACCAGAACCCGGCCGGCGTGACCCTCTCCCTGGAGAAGCGCCGTGAGCTGCTCGACCTGGCCGCCGAGTACGGGTTCACGATCTTCGAGGACGACCCGTACGCGGACATCCGGTTCCGGGGCGAGCCGCTGCCGTCGATGCTGTCGATGGACACCCGTGGCGTGGTGGTGCACGCGTCCAGCTTCACCAAGACGGTCTGCCCGGGGGTGCGGGTCGGCTACCTGGTCGGCCCGGCCGAGCTGATCGCGACGATCGCGAAGCGCGCCACCAACCTCTACATCTCGCCGGGCATGGTGGCCCAGGCGATCGTGCACCAGTTCTGCGTCTCCGGCGCGATCGAGGAGTCGATCCGGACGGTCCGTACGGCGCTCGGCGAGCGGTCGGCGGTACTGGCCGAGTCGCTGCGCCGGCACATCCCGGAGGCCCGGTTCGTGGAGCCGGACGGCGGCTACTTCCTCTGGGTCGAGCTGCCGGAGGACGTCGAGGTCGACCGGCTCGCGCCGGCCGCCGCCGAGCGTGGCGTGGCGGTGGTGAAGGGCAGCGACTTCATGGTCGACGGCGGCCGGCACGCGCTGCGGCTGGCGTACTCGGCGGTGACCGCGGACCGGATCGACGAGGGCGTCCGGCGTCTCGCGGAGGCGATGGCCGCCGTACGCGGCTGATTTTCTGTCGGGTTTCTGACAAAAAGGCCCCGCTGGCCGGTTCGGCACTCCCGCTGGACCGGCCAGCAGCCCACAATGCTGCGAGTGTCGTTCACCTTTCCGGTGGCCGGGCCGCTCCGGCCAGGGCCGACGGCACGCCCAGCATCACTCCCGCCCCCAAGGGGTGCCGGGTGGGCCGTGTCGCCCCTCACCCCCCTGACGCGGCCCGGCCCGCCCGGCGCCGGGGCGTGACGCCCGTCGCACCGCCCGTCCCGCTCCCGCGCTGCGCCTGCCGCCGGTCGGCGTAACCTGCAAGCCGCAGCTCTAGGGAGAGGGGGCGAGAGATGACGGACCGGGTGGCACGCGACCGAACCGCCGGCGCCGACGGCGGCAGCCGGGCACTGCGCCCCCGCGCCTGGGCGGCCCCGGTACGCGCGATGTCCCGCATCCTCAACGCCGACGGCTCCCCCCGTGCCGCCCAGCCGGCCGGCCCGGAGCGCAGCGGCATCGTCGACTGCGGGCTGTACGTCGACGGCGAGCGCCGCCCCGGCCGCCCCCAGTACGCCGAGGCCCTGGCCGCCGCCCGGCAGGAGCGGGACGGCTTCGTCTGGCTCGGCCTGCACGAGCCCGACCTGACCGAGATGACCGAGATCGCCGCCACCTTCGGCCTGCACGAGCTGGCGGTGGAGGACGCGGTGAAGGCCCAGCAGCGCCCGAAGCTGGAGCACTTCGGCGAGATCGTCTTCCTGGTGCTGCGGACCGCCCGCTACTGCGAGCACGCGGAGCTGACCGAGAACTCCGAGGTGGTGGAGACCGGCCAGGTGATGCTCTTCATCGGGCCGCACTTCGTGATCAGCGTGCGTCACGGCGACGCCTGCCGGCTGGCGCCGGTCCGCGCCGACCTGGAGGCGAAGCGGGACCTGCTGCGGCACGGCCCGTGGGCGGTCGCGTACGCGATCACCGACCGCGTGGTCGACCTCTACCTGGAGGTCGCCGACCGGCTGGAGGACGACCTCGACGTGCTGGAGGCGGACGTCTTCGACCGGCAGAGCAGCGGCCGGATCCAGCGGATCTACCAGATGAAGCGGGAGCTGGTCGAGTTCAAGCGGGCGGTGGCGCCGCTGCAGCGCCCGCTGATGACGCTCACCTCGCAGGTCAACCGCGCGGTGCCGCAGGAGGTCCGGCGCTACTTCCGGGACGTGCAGGACCACCTCAGCCGCACGGTCGAGCAGGTGAACTCCTACGACGACCTGCTGAACTCGATCCTCCAGGCCCGGCTGGCCCAGGTCACCGTCGACCAGAACAACGACATGCGCAAGATCGCCGCCTGGGCCGCGATCGGTGCGGTGTGGACGGCGATCGCCGGCATCTACGGCATGAACTTCGACAACATGCCCGAGCTGAAATGGACGTACGGCTATCCGGGCGTGTGGGCGCTGATGCTCGCGGCGTCCTTCACGCTGTACCGCCTGTTCCGCCGCAACGGCTGGCTGTAGCCGCCCCGTAAACGCGGAAGCGCCGGCCACGCGGGTCGCCCCGCGTGCCGGCGCTGATCCGACGGTACGAGGTCAGCGGCGACCGCCGGCCTTCGCGGCGTTCTTACCGGCCTGCACGGCCTTGGTGATGTCGTCGGCCGGACGGCCGGAGACGTCCCGGGCGCCCTCGGCGACGGCGGGGACCTGGTCGTTCGGGTGGATCACCGGCTGGCTGCCGGAGGTGGCGGTCGACGCGCTGCTGCCCTTGGCCACGGCCGAGGAGCCGGCGCCGGTCGGGCCGGCCTGCGTCACCTTCGCGCTCGCGTCCGGGGTCTCCACCACGATCGTGTCCACGTCCTCCCGCATCGGCTCCAGCTTGTCCCGGCCGGTCGCGCCGAGCGTGCCCGTCGTGCCGAGCGTGCCGGTCGGGTCGTACTCGGCCCACTCCTGCTGCTCGCGGCGGCGGCGCATGGCCATCGCCCCGGCCAGGCCGGCGACGGTGCCGGCCACCAGCAGGCCCGCGGTCATGCCACGCGACCTGCGCTGCTTCTTCTTTCCGGCCTTCATGCTCTTCGCCTTCTTCGTCATCGCGGACTGCTTCGCGGCCATCGCCTTACGGCCACCCTGCGCCTTACCGGCGGCCTCGACCCGGGCGTTGCGCACGGCCAGCAGCACCGGCGCGAGCGCCGCGGCGGTCGACGCGAACCCGCTGGACGCGCGGTCCCGGACCATGACCGCGGTCGGCGCGACGGCGCCCCGGGCTGCCTGGACCCGCGGGCCGACAGTGGCGCCGGCACCCTTCGCCGCGTGCGTGGCGGCTTGCCTCAGGTGACCGATGCCCTGGTTCAGCTCCACCTTGGCGAGCTGGCCCTGGGTCTTTCGCCGCCCGATTCCAAACACGGTCCCACCTCCTGGGAGTTGTTCCTTCGTCATCCTCCACCTTCGGATGCCTCCGCATGGCCAGATCGGGCACATGGGAGGATCCGCAAGGAACTGACCAACGAGTGAGGAGTACCCGTGGCCGAGGCTGTCTACGCCACCTTGCACACCAACGCCGGCCCGATCCGGCTGGAGCTCTTCCCGAACCACGCGCCGAAGACCGTCCGCAACTTCGTGGAGCTGGCCGAGGGCACCCGGGAGTACATCGACCCGCGTACCGGTCAGCCGGGCAGCGGGCCGTACTACGACGGCACCGTCTCGCACCGCGTGATCAGCGGTTTCATGATTCAGATGGGCGACCCGACCGGCACCGGACGCGGTGGCCCGGGCTACAAGTTCGGCGACGAGTTCCACCCCGAGCTGCGCTTCGACCGGCCGTACCTGCTGGCCATGGCGAACGCCGGGCCGGGCACCAACGGCTCGCAGTTCTTCATCACGGTGTCGCCCACGCCACACCTGAACAACCGGCACACCATCTTCGGCCAGGTCGCCGACGAGCAGTCCGCCAAGGTCGTCGACTCGATCGCCAACACCCCGACCGGCCCGAGCGACCGGCCGCTGCAGGACGTGGTGATCGAGCGGGTCGAGATCGAGCACAAGCAGGCCTGAGCGACACGCGGGTACCTTTGCTCGCATGACTGAGCGCTCCGGCCAGCCCGGCGACACCACCGGGGACCCGGTGCCGACCACTCCGGTCTGCTACCGGCACCCCGGCCGGGAGACGTACATCCGCTGCTCTCGATGCGACCGGCCGATCTGCACCGAGTGCATGCGGGACGCCTCCGTCGGCCACCAGTGCCCGGAGTGTGTCGCCGAGGGACGCCGCAGCGTGCGGCCGGCGCGTACCGCCTTCGGTGGCGGTGCCGCCGGCCGCCAGGGCAATGTCACGAAGGCGCTGATCGCGCTGAACGTGCTGATGATGCTGGTCTCCATCGCCTCGGCCCGCAGCGGCAACGCGGTGGCCGGCGGTGGCCTGGGCGGCCTGATGGGCAGCGGGACCCCGCTCACCGAATGGGGTTCGGTGCTCGGGCTGGCGCGCTTCCCCGACGGGCACATCGGCGGGGTGGCCGACGGCGAGTGGTACCGGCTGGTCACCGCCATGTTCCTGCACTACGGCGTGCTGCACCTGCTGCTGAACATGTGGGCGCTCTGGGTGCTCGGCCGGACGCTGGAGGCGGTGCTCGGGCCTCTGCGCTTCCTGGCGCTCTACCTGCTCGCCGGGCTGGGCGGCAACGTCGCGGCGTACGTGTTCACCGAGCCGAACCGCTTCACGGCCGGTGCCTCGACCGCCGTCTTCGGCCTCTTCGCCGCGATCTTCGTGATCATGCGGCGGCTCGGCCGGGACACCTCGGCGATCGTCCCGATCCTGGTGATCAACCTGATCTTCACGTTCACCGTGCCGAGCATCTCGGTGGCCGGGCACCTCGGCGGTCTGGCAGCCGGCGCGGTGGTGTCGCTGATCCTGGCGTACGCCCCCCGGTCACGCCGGACCGCATTCCAGGTGGCGGGCTGCGCGATCGTGCTGGTCGCGATGATCGGCCTGACCCTGGTCCGTACCGCCGCCCTGCTCGGCTGAGCCTCAGCCCGCGGCGGGGCGGGCCTCGTCCAGCGCCGCCGCCACCTCGTCCAGCGGCGCGTCCAGGTCGCGGCGGCCGAACAGGTGCAGCGACTCCCCGGCGTCGATCTCCAGCGTCTCGGCGGTGATTCCGCGCCGGGCGCGCCGCTCCAGGCGGATCGCCTCCACCGCGTCCCACGGCAGCCGGCGTCGTCCGGCGAACCCCCGCAGCACCGTCAGCCCATCCCTGTCGACGGCGAGGCGGACCGGCGCGACCAGGTCGCGCAGCGCCCAGAGGAGCAGGCCGGCCGCCGCCAGCCCGGCCAGCCCCGGGCGGACCGGGTCACCGCCGGCGAAGAGCAGCCCCAGGGCCAGCAGCGCGAGCGCGCCGAGCGCCTTGAGCACCGGCGCCTCCCGGGGCACCCGCCACTGCCGGACCGGTGGCGACTGTGGATCCATCCGACCAGCATGCCAGCCGTGCCGTCCGCACGCCGGGGGAGGACGGCCGGTCCGGTCAGCACGTACTATCGGGGCAAGCGAGGTTACCCGGGAGTAGACATGAGTGACGCGGTCATCGTCGGCGCGGTACGGACCCCGGTCGGGCGGCGCAAGGGCAGCCTCGCCGGAGTGCACCCGGTCGACCTCTCGGCGCACGTGCTGCGTGCGCTCGCCGAGCGCACCGGCATCGACCCCGGCCTGGTCGACGACGTGATCTGGGGCTGTGTGTCGCAGGTCGGCGAGCAGTCCTGGAACGTGGCCCGCAACGCGGTGCTGGCCGCCGGCTGGCCGGAGTCCGTCCCGGGCACCACGCTCGACCGTCAGTGCGGGTCGAGCCAGCAGGCGCTGCACTTCGCCGCCGCCACTGTTCTCGCCGGCCAGGCCGACCTGGTGGTGGCCGGTGGCGTCGAGTCGATGACCCGGGTGCCGATGGGGTCCAGCGTCGCCGGCGGGATGCCGTTCAGCGCGGCGATCCTGGAGCGCTACCGGGGTGTCGAGGGCGTCGCGGCGGATTCTCCGCTGCCGTTCAACCAGGGCGTCGGGGCCGAGCTGATCGCCCAGCGGTGGCGCTTCTCGCGTACCCAGCTGGACGAGTTCGCCCTGGCCAGCCACGAGAAGGCGGCAGCCGCGCAGGACGCGGGCGCGTTCGAGGCCGAGCTGGCGCCGGTGGCGCTCGCCGACGGCGGCAAGTTCTCCGCCGACGAGGGCATCCGCCGCGACACCTCGCTGGCCAAGCTGGGCGAGCTGGCCACCCCGTTCCGCGCCGACGGCGTGGTCACCGCCGGTTCCGCGTCGCAGATCTCCGACGGCGCCGCCGCGCTCGCGGTCACCACCGCCGAGTGGGCCAGCCGGCACGGCCTGCGCCCGCTGGCCCGGGTGCACACCGCAGTGGTCGCCGCCGACGACCCGGTCACCATGCTCACCGCGCCCATCCCGGCCACCGCGAAGGCGCTGCGCCGCGCGGGGCTGGGCATCGAGGAGATCGGCGTGTACGAGGTGAACGAGGCGTTCGCCCCGGTGCCGCTGGCCTGGCTGGCCGAGACCGAGGCGGACCCGGAGCGGCTCAACCCCCGGGGCGGGGCGATCGCGCTCGGTCACCCGCTCGGCGGGTCCGGCGCGCGGATCATGACCACGATGCTCCAGCACATGCGGGACAACGGCATCCGCTACGGCCTGCAGACCATGTGCGAGGGCGGCGGGATGGCCAACGCCACCATCGTCGAGCTGCTCTGATCCGACCGGCCGCCGGTGTCGCACCGCAGGTGCGACTTGCACGTGTGGAAGTTCCAGAAATCGGGCGTGACCCATATCACCCCTGGTCATCGCGTCGTTGGACCGGGCATGGACGTGTTCTCGCGAACGTTCCTTCCGGCCGCCGCCGAGACCGGCCTGGCGACCCAGACCGTCACCCGGCACATGCCGGTGTTCCGCCGGTGCGTCGGCTCCGGCGACGCCACCATCCTGGTCACCCGGTGCAGCCGCCCGGACGACCCGGTCGGCGGCGACTACCTGATGCTGCTCACCCACCGCCGCCTGGTGGTCACCCGGCAGACCCGGGTGCTGCACCGGCTGCGCCTGCACCTCAACACGGAGCTGCGCGAGCTGAGCAACGTGACGTGGAGCCCCGACCCCCGTGCGCACAGTGTGGAGCTGGCAGCGACCGCCATCGACGGGGCGAGGGAGCGTTTCGTCATCCGTACCCACCACCCGAAGCAGGTGTGGCAGCTCGACACGCTGCTCAACCACGCCTTCCGTACCCGGCTGCGGGCTCCGGCCGAGCGGGTCGTCGCCACGATCGGCGAGCCGCCGGCGAGCGCCCGGCCCACAGTGCTCCGGCCGGCGCCGGCCCGCTGACGCCTTCCTTACCGGATCCGAACATTTCCTGACCGGCCGGGCGGTCGACCGTCGGTCATCATGGGCCGGTGACCACCGCCGCCCCGCCCGGGCTCGTCCTCGTGGTGGAGGACGAGCCCGCCATCGCCGACCTGGTCCGGCTCTACCTGACCCGGGACGGGTTCGGCGTACACCTGGAACGTGACGGCGAGGCCGGGCTGGCCGCCGCACGGCGGCTGCGCCCGGTGGCCTGCGTGCTCGACA
>NZ_JAGPXV010000469.1:0-4807 GCF_018070405.1 Micromonospora sp. D75 | reverse complement strand
GCGTCGGCGGGTTCGCTGCTGGCCATGCCGACGGCCGGCCTGGTCACCCAGCGGCTCGGGCCCGCGCGCACTGTCGCCGTGTCGGTGGTGCTGGTCTCGCTCGGCCTGACCGTGGCGGGTCTGTCCGCCAGCCTGGTCGGCTCGGTCGTCGGGGTGGGGTTCGGCCTCGCCGCGTTCGGCTTCGGCTCCGGCATGTGCGACGTGGCGATGAACGTCGAGGGCGCGGCCGTGGAGAAGCGCCTCGGCTACACCATCCTGCCCCGGTTCCACGCCGCCTGGAGTCTCGGCTCGGTGGCCGGGGCCGGGCTCGGCGCCGGCGCCGCGCACTTCGGCGTACCCGTGGGCGTGCACCTGCCGGTCCTGTCCGTGCTGATCCTGGCCGGCACGCTGGTCGGCGCCCGGGCATTCCTCGCGGCCACCGCCGAGGCGGCCGGGGCCGGGGAGCCGGCCGCCCGGCGGCAGGCGCTGCTGGCCGCCTGGCGCGAGCCCCGCACCCTGCTGGTCGGCCTGCTCGTGCTGGTCATGGCGTTCACCGAGGGCAGTGCCAACGACTGGCTCGCGGTGGCGTTCGTCGACGGGTACGGGGTCGACGAGGCGGTCGGTGCCGCGGTGTTCGGCGTGTTCGTGGTGGGCATGACGATCGGCCGCACCGTCGGCACCGTCGCCATCGACAGGTGGGGCCGGGTGCCGGTCCTGTTCACCACCATCGCGATGGCGTCCGCCGGCGCGGCGCTCGCCGTACTGGCCGGGAACGGCCCCCTCGCGGTGGTCGGCGTCGCGCTGTGGGGGCTCGGCGCCTCGCTCGGCTTCCCGGTCGGGATGAGCGCCGTCGCCGACGACGAGGACAAGGCCCCGGCCCGGGTGAGCGTGGTCGCGGTGATCGGCTACACCGCCTTCCTGGCCGGGCCGCCGCTGCTCGGCTTCCTCGGCGATCACTTCGGCGTGCTGTCCGCGCTCGGCGTGGTGCCGCTGCTCCTGCTGCCCACGCTCGCGCTGGTGCCGGTGCTGCGGGAGCGCCCCGCCGCGCCGGACACGCAGGCCGGCGCACCGGCGGCGAAGGTCGGCTGAGCCGGTCCAGCCGACTCCCACCGCGCTCCCAGCCGCCTGCCAGGCCGGCGTGCTGCACTGGAGCGAACGCCGAGGAGAGGAGGCGGGCATGGGCTGGTTCAGCCGCCGGGCCGCCGACCCGACGACGCCCACGAAGCTCGACCGCGAGGCGACCAAGGAGGACCTGGCGCAGCTGGAGGCGTTCGTCACCAGCCGGCGCGGGGTCGAGTTCTACCTGGAACCGGAGACCACCGCCACCGACACCACAGTCGTCGCCATCGCGCACGACGGTGAGTGGATCCGCCGCCGTACCGGCTCGCCCCGCGCCGCCGGCAAGATCGCCCAGAAGCACGCGGTGCCGCTGTACGAGGCGGCCCGCACCGGCTACCCGGAGCGGATGCGGGCGTGGAACCGGGCCCACCCGGAACGCCGGGCCCGCTGACCGGCGCGGTCAGCCGGTCAGCGCGGTGACGAGGGCGTAGCCCAGGAACGCCGCGCCCAGGCCCGCGGCCACGCTGAGCGCCGCATTCGCGTACGCGAGGCGGCGCTTCCCGGTGCGGGCCAGGCGCAGCGTCTCGTAGCTCAGCGTCGACCAGGTGGTCAGCGCGCCGCAGAAACCGGTGCCGACCAGCGCGGTCACCGCCGGGTCGACGGGCGCCGCGAGCAGGCCGCCGAGCAGCAGCGACCCGGCCACGTTCACGGTGAGCGTGCCCCACGGGAACGGTGAGCCGTGCCGGGCCTGCACCGCCCGGTCGGTCAGGTAGCGCAGCGGCGCGCCGAGCGCGGCGCCGAGCGCGATCAGCAGGACGGTCATCGGCCCGCCACCGTCTGGGCGGTCACGGGGCCCGCCCGTGCCGGGCGGCCAGCAGGCGCGCTGTCACCGCGTCCCCGGCCGCGACCGCGGCCAGCGCGCCGAGCACCGTGGCGGCCAGGTAGACGCCCGCCGTCGCCGCCGCGCCGTCGGTCAGCAGCCGCTGCGCGTCGACCGCGTACGCGGAGAACGTGGTGAACCCGCCGAGCACGCCGACGCCGAGGAACGGCCGGGTCAGCGGGTGGGCCGGGCGGGCGGCGAGCATCGCCGTCAGCGCACCGATCAGCAGGCAGCCGGTGACGTTGACGGCGAACGTGGCCCACGGAAACTCGCCGGGCCGGTGCGGCACCGCCGCCTGCGCGCCCGCCCGCGCGAGCGCGCCGAACACGCCACCGGCGGCGATCACGCCGAGCACGGCCGCCGGGTGCGCGGACAGTTCCGACCGGTCCGCCGGTACGCGCAGGTCGACGTCCGGATCAACGCGCGGATCCGACACCACACCTCCCACCGCCCCCGCGAGCATAACCCCGCCGTCCGCCCGCGCCCCCGCTCTCGGTGATCTTGCGGTTCCAGCCCCGGCATTGCGCGCGAAGCGGACACCCGAGGGGCGGCAAGTGCAAGATCACGGGGGAGGGGGGTGGGGGAGGGATGAGGGGCGTACGGTGGGCGGCAGCGCCCGGCGCGGCGGTGCCCGGGGCCCGTCGCGCCAGGAGGAAGCCGTGCAGGACCGCACCCCTCGTCCGGAGGAGCTGGATCCCGTCGAGCGGATCGGCGTCGACGAGCTGCGCGCCCTGCAGCTGGACCGGCTGCGCCACTCGCTGCGGCACGCGTACGACAACGTGCCGCACTACCGCCGCGCGTTCGACGACGCCGGCGCGAACCCGGGCGACCTGCGCGAGTTGACCGACCTGGCCCGCTTCCCGTTCACCACGAAGGCGGAGCTGCGGGAGAACTACCCGTTCGGCATGGTCGCGGTGCCCCGCGAGCGGATCGCCCGCCTGCACGCGTCCTCCGGCACCACCGGACGCCCGACCGTGGTCGGCTACACCCGCGCCGACCTGGACACCTGGGCGAAGCTGATGGCCCGCTCGATCCGGGCCGCCGGTGGCCGCCGCGGTGACCGGGTGCACGTCGCGTACGGCTACGGGCTGTTCACCGGCGGCCTCGGCGCGCACTACGGCGCCGAGGAGCTGGGCTGCACCGTCGTCCCGGCCTCCGGCGGCATGACCGAGCGCCAGGTCATGCTGATCCGCGACCTGGAACCGGAGGTCATCATGGTGACCCCGAGCTACATGCTCGCCATCGTGGACGAGATGGAACGCCAGGGCGTCGACCCGCGCGCCACCTCGCTGCGGGTGGGCGTCTTCGGCGCCGAGCCGTGGACCGAGGACATGCGCCGTGAGCTGGAGCAGCGCCTGGACATGCACGCGCTGGACATCTACGGCCTGTCCGAGGTGATGGGCCCGGGGGTGGCGGTCGAGTGCGTGGAGACCAAGGACGGCCTGCACCTGTGGGAGGACCACTTCTACCCGGAGATCATCGACCCGGTGACCGGGGAGGTGCTGCCCGACGGACAGCGGGGCGAGCTGGTGCTGACCTCGCTGACCAAGGAGGCCATGCCGGTGGTCCGCTACCGCACCCGGGACCTGACCCGGCTGCTGCCCGGCACGGCCCGCCCGATGCGGCGGATCGAGAAGATCACCGGACGGACCGACGACATGATGATCGTCCGGGGGGTGAACGTCTTCCCGACGCAGATCGAAGAGCTGATCCTGCGTACCCCGGCCCTGTCGCCGCACTTCCAGTGCGTGCTCGACCGGCGGGGGCGGATGGACACGCTCGCCGTCCACGTGGAGCGGCGCGCGGACGCCGCCGCCGACGAGGCCGAACGGGCCGGCGCGGCCCTGGCCGAGCAGGTCAAGAACACCATCGGCGTCTCCGTCGCGGTGCGGGTGATCGAACCGGACGGGGTGGAACGGTCGATGGGCAAGATGCGCCGCATCGTCGACCAGCGGCGGGAGCGCTGACATGGCGGACGACGGCGGCCGCACCGCGGCGCACGACATGTTCGACGCCGACGTGGCGTCCAAGGGGCTCGGCATCGAACTCGTCTCGGCCGGTGACGGCGCGGCCGTGGCGCGGATGCGGGTCACCCCGGCGATGCTCAACGGGCACGCGATCGGGCACGGCGGCTTCGTGTTCCTGCTCGCCGACACCGCGTTCGCGCTCGCCTGCAACAGCCACGGCCCGGCCACCGTCGCGGCCGGCGGCGAGATCAGCTTCCTGCGACCGGTACGCGAGGGCGACGTGCTGGAGGCGTACGCCACCGAGCGGGTCCGGCAGGGCCGCAGCGGCATCTACGACGTCACGGTGCGGCGCGGCGACGAGGTGGTGGCGGAGTTCCGGGGACGCAGCCGCACCATCGCCCGCGGCTGACGGCCACCGCTCGACCCGCCCGACGAGCCGCCCGGGCCGGAGTGGCCCCGTGCCCGCTCCGACCCGGACGTCGCCGTCATGCGGCGAGCCCAGTCGCGTACCCGCCGGGCTCGGCTCTTCGCCGCGCGTGGCCCGCCCTCTCAGGCCGCGCCGCGGCTCCGGGTAACGGGACGGTCCGCCACCCGGGCCACGCTGCGAGATCGCCGGCCGTCGCCGGTCCGGCCCAGGACGGCCCGGGCACCGCCCGGAGCACGCCGCTCCGATCCGGCGGGCCGGGCGCCGGTCGGGCCCCTCCACCCGACCGGCGCGACCGTCCCGCCCCGAGCGGGCAGAGTTCCCGCTCGTCGGGGTCCCGTGCGGGGACACCGGCTCCCGCTCCCGGCGCGAAGCCGGCAGCGGTGTCCTCCGGGACGCGGGCCGGATGCCGACCCGCGCCCACTCCGGGCGTCCGGGCGGCGGCGCGTCCGCCACCGGCCACGCCCGGCGGTACGGCCGCGCCGACGGTCCGGACAC
>NZ_JAGPXV010000468.1:0-4807 GCF_018070405.1 Micromonospora sp. D75 | reverse complement strand
GCCGGGAGCCGGTGGGCAGACCACCCAGCACCGGACGCAGCAGCCCTTCGGCCTGCTCCGGCCGGCCGTCGCGCAGCAGCAGCTCGCCGGTCAGCACCTCGACCTGCGCCGCCTCGCCGAACGCCTCGATCGACCGGAGCCGCCCCGGCACACCCTCCAGCCGGTCCAGCGCGGCGGTGAGCCGGTCCTCGCCGATCAGCACCCGGGCGACCGCGTCGGCGGCCATCGCCCGCTCGTACGTGACCACGGGCGGCTCGTCGGGCTGACCGGAGACCGCGGCCGCCGCGGCGTCCACCCCCTCGATCGCGGCCACCGCGGCCGGCAGGTCACCGGCCCAGTGCAGGGCGAGGAGTTCCCGCCGCCGGGCCCGCAGCTCGTCCACCTGGAATCCGGCCAGCCGCCACGCGCTGGCCGCCGCCGCGAACCGCTGCGCGGCCAGCGCGTCCCGGTCGGCGTCGTAGAGCAGGCCGCCGGACTCTTCCAGCACCTGCGCCCGGCGGGGAAGATTGTCCGGCCCGTCCAGGTTCTCCGCCAACGTGTCGAGCACCGCGAGCGCCAGATCCGTCTCACCGAGCCCCGCGTAGATCCCCGACAGCATGTGCCGGCACCGGTCCGCCTCCGCCTGCGCACCGGCCCGGTCCAGGCCGAGCACCGCCTCCTCGGCCACCTCGGCGGCCTCGGCCAGCCGGCCGGCCATCCGGTACGCCTCGGCCAGCTCCCAGCGCAGCAGCGCGTCGCCCTCCAGCCCCTGCTCGACGCAGAGCGTGACCGCCTCGGCCAGATCGTCCACCGCCTCGCCGGCCCGGTCGGCGGCCAGCAACGCCCGGCCCCGGGTCACCCGCAGCGGCAGGTGGGCGCCGGCCGGGGCGACAGTCAGCGCCTCGTCGCAGGCGGCCACCGCGTCGGCCGGATCGTCGGTGGAGCGGGCGTACGCCAGGCAGGCGCTGGTCAGCATCTCGGCGTCGCCCAGCTCGCCGGCCAGCCGGCGGGACCGTGCCGCCGCGTCCCGGAACTCCTCGGCCCGCTCCAACTGCTCCAGCACGTGCGTGCGGTGCAGCGCGACCCGCCCGGCCAGCCACGGATCGGCGTCCGCCTCCGCATCGGCGCGGTCGAGCGCGTCGAGCGCCTCCGCCCACCGCTCCCGGTGCACGTGGGCGAGCGCGAGCCGGTCCCAACCGGCGGCCCGATCCCGCGGTTCGCCGTGCGCGGCCAGGTACGCGGCCGACTCCCGGGCCAGCGTCAGCCCCTCGTCCGCGCTCTCCTCGGTCATGCTCAGCAGCACACCGAGCCGCCCGGCCACCACCTGCGCCCGCAGCGGGTCCGGCACCTCCCGCCACGCGGCCAGCGCCTCCCGGTTGACAGCGGTCGCCACCGCCACGCCGTCGTCGTCCTCCTGGGACAGCTCACCCGCCCGCAGCTCCAGCCGCCACGCCCGGGTGGCCGGCGGCAGGTCGGCGTCGCCGTACCGCTCGTCGTACGCGCGCAGTACGGTGCCCAGCCCCTCCCGGCAGTTGGTGCGCCAGCACTCCTCGGCCAGCGCCAGCAGCTCGTCGGCGCCGGCGTCGGCGGGCACGCTGACCGGCGGCTCGGTCGTCGCCCGATCGTCCGGCGCGGTACGCGGCGCGGGCACCACCGGGCGGCGCACGCTGGCGGAGAGCGGCAGGTGCTCGCCCTCCGGCCCGGCCACCAGCTTCCGGGCGATCAACGCGGACTGGTGCGTGGTGCCGTTACGCGCGTCGAAGCGCCCGGCCAGCCCGGTGGCCGTACCGGCCAGCTCGTCGGCGAGCGCGCCCACCGGCACGTCGGCGGCCGGCCGGTCACCGGAGGCGCGACGGTGCACAGTCAGCTCGGCCGGCACCTGACGCAGCGCCGCCGACGCGGCGGCCGCGAAGTGCATCGCGGCAGCCGGGGTGGGTGCCCGGTCCAGCCAGTCCAGGTGCCGCTCGACCAGCTCCAGCGCGCGGGCCTCGTTGCCGGTCGCGGTGCAGAACTCGATGTGCTCGGCGACGTCCCACAGGTTGGCCAGGTGCCCACGCAGCCGCCGGTACGCCTCCCGGTGCGCGTCCCGCGCGGCGTCGCCCCGGCCGGTCTCGCGGTAGGGCGTGAGCAGCGCGGTGAGGATCCCCTGCGGCTGCTCGCTGCAGGTCAGCCGGCCGGCGAGCACCGGCTCGGCGAGGGCCACCGCCTCCTCGTGCCGGCCCAGCCGGACCAGGTGCGCGACCTGCGTGGTCGGGTCGCAGCCGGCGCAGTCGGAGAGCGTGTCGCGGGGCGTGGTCATCCACTTGCGGTACCACTGCTCCGCCGCGTCCTCATCGCCCACGTGCGCGGCGACCAGGTAGCGGTGCTTGTGGACCGCCTGCAACGAGTGCCCGGCGTCGCGGTAGCGCCGCTCCATGTCGTCGAGCACCGCGTACGTCCGGTCCAGCGGCAGCTCCGGGAACTTCACCATGGCGTTGACCATGTACTTGAAGGCCCAGAGCAGCTGGTGCGTGTAGCCCTGGTGGTAGGGCTGCGGATCCTTGTCGTACTCGGACAGGCACCAGGAGAACGTGACGAACGACTTCGCCGGTTCGCCGCCGTAGACGTACGCGGTGGTGCCGGTGACCCGGGCGGCGAAGGCGAGATGCCGGTCGTCGCCCGCGTCGGCGCGGCGCAGCAGTTGTTCCAGCGCGGCGATCTGCCCCGGGCCGTACGGCATGGTCTCGATCTCGTGGTGCATGCGCCAGAGGTCGTCGTCAGTCACGGGTCACTCCCGGTACGGCCCGGCCGAGCAGGCCGAGGAAGGAACTGTTCAGCAGCGCGGCGTCGGCCGCCCGGATCGGGTGGTGCCCGAGCAGCAGGGCCTGCCCGTAGAGCGCCTCGACGGCCAGCCCGACCAGCTCCGGGTCGGCGAGCGTGGTCACCCGGCGGACCAGCGGGTTGCGGTGGTTGAGCACGAGTTGCGGGCGGTCCGGCGGGGCGGAGGCGGCAAGCGCGTCGAGCACGCCGCCCCACAGCTCGTCGGCCTTGTCCCGGCTGGCGGCGAGCTGGTCGTGGAACGCGGCCGAGCGGGACACCAGGTAGAGCGCGGGCAGCGAGACCGGGTCGTACGCCCGGATGACGACCTCGCAGCCGAGCCGTTCCAGCGCCCGCTGCGCGCCGGTCAGGAACGGCCGCAGGGCCAGCTCGGTCGCCGGGTCGAGGATCTCGAACCGGGTGGTGAGGTCGCTGGGCTCCAGCCGTTCGATGAGCACCGATCGATCCACTGTGGGCAATCGCTCGATCAGCTCGGTGTCGTACGTGTAGCCGCCGTTCACCACCGCCAGGTCCTGCGCGGCGGCCACGGCGGCGAGCTGGCGGAACTCGTCCAGGCCGGCGGCGTACCGGAGCACGCCGTGGCGCTGCCGGAACTCGGCGAGCGTCATCGTGCCGACGTTGGTGTCCATCGGCCACCACTGGTCGACCAGCCGCAGCATCTCGTCGTCGTGCATCGCGAGCGCCTTGACGCCGAGGTGGTGCACCTGGAGGAACTCGCCGAGCCGGCGCGGGTCGTGCTTGGCCAGCCGCACCAGCCAGCCCCGGATCTGGTCGCCGAGCGCCTCCCGGACGGAGGTGAGCAACGCGTCCTCGTAGAGCGCCTCGCGGCTCGCGGTCGGGCGCAGCTCGCTCGCGTCGACCACGCAGTGGGCGAAGAAGGCCCACTCGGGCAGCAGCCCGTCGGCGTGCTCGCTGAGCAGCATCCGCTTGAGGTAGACCCGGTGCCCGGCGCGGGCGGCCGGGTTCACCGCGGTGGGCAGGATGAACGCCACTCCGGTGAGGCCGGCCTCGGGCACCGACAGCGGCACCACGTCGAACGGGACGAACCCGAGCAGCTCCTGCGCGTACCGCTGGAGCCCGGCGCGGTCGACCGGCGCGCCGGGCGTGTTGGGCCATGGCGGCGGCCCGGCGGTGGTCGGCGTGTCGCCGACCCGGACGTCGACCGGCAGCAGGCTGCCGTAGAGGCGGGCCAGCTCGGTGACGGTGGGTACGCCGAGCCACTGGTCGGCGTCGCGCCGGGGCACCAGCGTCACTGTGGTGCCGGGCTCGTCGCGGGCCTGCTCCGGCTCGGCGAGCCGCACCGCGTACCGGCCGTCGGACCAGCCCGTCCAGAGCACCGTGGGCTCGTCGGCGTGCCGGGTGACCACCCGGATCTCGTCGGCGACCAGGAAGCAGGAGAGCAGCCCGATGCCGAACTGGCCGAGGAACTCGTGCCGGGAGAAGCCCAGCTCGTCGCGTTTGGAGCTGCGGCCGATGGTGGCGAGCAGCTCGTGCACCTGCGCCTCGGTGAGACCGATGCCGGTGTCGTGCACGCGCAGGGTGCCGTCGCCGGTCAGCTCGGGCGGCTCGATGCGTACCCGGGCCGGGGCGTTCGGCTCGGTGGACCGGCGCGCGGTGATCGCGTCGACGGCGTTCTGGAGCAGCTCGCGCACGTAGACGCGCGGGCTGCCGTACAGGTGGTGACTGAGCAGGTCGACCACGCCACGGAGGTCCACCTGGAAGGTGCGGTCCAATCGCGCTCCCGGTTCGGATTTCGGCGCTCACCGTACCGGTCAGCGCCGACAGTGTCCGTCCCGTTTCATCCCTCCCCCGCCCACCCACCTCCCCGCTGATCTTGCACTTTCCGCCCGGTCGAAGGCGCACAAAAAGGACCTGTCGAGGGCCCGAACTGCAAGATCAGCGGGGTGGGGGTTCGAAGCCGGCGAGGCGGGTTGCGATTCGGGCGCGCATCGGGGGGAGGGTGGAGACCGCCTGGAGCAGGAGGTTTCGCAACGGGCGGAGTGGGGGTGGG
>NZ_JAGPXV010000467.1:0-4814 GCF_018070405.1 Micromonospora sp. D75 | reverse complement strand
ACGCGGCAGAACGCCGATCTCGACTGGCTGCTCGACGACCTGGTGGAGCGGGTGCCCGCCGCACGCCGGGCGGTGGTGCTCTCGGCGGACGGGCTCCTGCTCGGCGCCTCCGGCGACCAGGACCGCAGCGAAGCGGAGCACCTGTGCGCGCTGGCGTCCGGCTTCTCCGGCCTGGCCAAGGGCGCCACCCGGCACCTGGGCGGCGGCGCGGTCCGCCAGACCGTGGTGGAGATGGAGTCGGCCTATCTCTTCGTGACCGCCGCCGGACAGGGCGCTTGCCTGGCGGTGGCGAGCGACGCCGACGCCGACATCGGCCTGGTGGCGTACGAGATGGCGATGCTGGTGATCCGGGTCGGGGAGAACCTGGCCGCGCCGGCCCGCAGCGGCGGGGGGCCGGCCGATGCGCGCTGACTCGCCGGGGCCGCAGCACGAGTGGCTGGACGCCGACGCCGGTCCGGTGGTGCGCCCGTACACGCTCACCGGGGGCCGGGTGCGCCCGCCGGTGGACGGCTTCGACCTGCTGGCTTTCGTGCTCGCCACCCCGGACGCCGAGCCGGCCGGCACGCCCGGCCTCCAGCCGGAGCATCGCCGGCTGATCGAACTGGCCCGCCGGCCGAAGGCCGTGGCCGACCTCGCCGCCGACCTGGACCTCGCCGTGGGCGTGGTGCGGGTGCTGCTCGGCGACCTCCTCGCCCATGGCTTCGTCGCGGTGCACCGGCCACCGGCCACCGCGTACCTGCCCGACGACAACATCCTCAAGGCGGTGGTCAGTGGACTCCGTGCGTTATGACCGGGAGCCGGGGGCGCCCCAGGTGCCGCTGGCTCTGAAGATCCTCATCGCCGGTGGCTTCGGCGCCGGCAAGACGACGCTGGTCAGCGCGTTGAGCGAGGTCCGGCCGTTGCAGACCGAGGAGGTCCTCACCGGCGCCGGGCTCGACACCGACGACGTCTCCGGGGTGGAGCAGAAGGCGACCACCACGGTGGCGATGGACTTCGGCCGGATCACCATCAACGACGACCTGCAGGTCTACCTGTTCGGCACCCCGGGTCAGGACCGGTTCTGGTTCCTCTGGGACGAGCTGGCGTTCGGCGCGCTCGGCGCGGTGGTGCTCGCCGACACCCGGCGGCTGGCCGACTGCTTTCCCTCCATCGACTACTTCGAGCAGCGGGGCATCCCGTTCGTGGTGGGCGTCAACTGCTTCGAGGGCTCCCGGCGGTTCGGCCTGGAGGCGGTGCGCGACGCCCTCGACCTGGACCCGGACGTCCCGCTCGTGCTCTGCGACGCCCGGGACCGGCAGTCCGGCAAGCTGGTGCTGATCTCGCTGGTCGAGCACGTGGCGCGGCAGCGCGGCGAGCCGGTGCCGGTGGGCTGAGCCGCCCGCGGCGAATCTCGTCGGCCGTCGCGGGACTGATCGGACGCCTGACCGGGAAGCCTCTGGTTGGATCTGGCGGAGACAGGACCGACGGAAGGTGGGAGCGGTGACCGGGCAGGACGAGATCGTCCACATCGGCGGCTACACGGCGGAGACGGGCGGGCGGGGTGAGGGCGTCGTCGCGGCCCGGCGGGACCGGGCGACCGGCGGGCTGACGCCGCTGGGTGTCGTGGCGGTCACCCCGTCGCCGTCGTTCCTGGCCCGGCATCCGGCGCTGCCTGTGCTGTACGCGTGCAACGAGCTGCCGGACGGCCGGGTCGGCGCGTTCCGGGTGGCGCCGGACGGCGACCTCACGCCGCTGGGCGAGCGCCCGTCCGGCGGGGCCGAGCCCTGTCACGTGGCGGTGGCCCCGGACGGTCGGCACCTGTTCGTGGCGAACTACGGCGGCGGCAGCGTGGCGGTGTTCGGCCTGGACGCCGAGGGCGTGCCGGGGGAGCGCGCCGACCTGGTCCGGCACGAGGGGCACGGCCCGGACACCGACCGGCAGGAGCACGCGCACTGCCACATGGTGTCGCCGGATCCGGCCGGCGGGGCGCTGCTCGCCGTCGACCTGGGCACCGACTCGGTCTACCGGTACGACGTCGACGCCGGCTCCGGCCGGCTGACGCCCCGGGAGCCCCGGGTGAGCACTCCGCCCGGCACCGGGCCCCGCCATCTGGCCCGGCACCCGGACGGGCGGCGCGCGTGGCTGGTCGGCGAGCTGGACGCCACTGTCACCGCGTACGACCTGACGCCGGACGGGCCGCGGGAGCGGGCGCGCGTCGACGCCAGCGGGCGGGCCGGGCATGTCCAGCCGTCCGAGGTGAGCGTGGGACCGGGTGGGCGTTTCCTCTACGTGGGCAACCGGGGCGTCGGCACGGTGGCGGTCTTCGCGCTCGACGGCGAAGCGCCGGAGCTGGTGGCCGAGGTCGACACCGGCGGTGAGTGGCCCCGGCATTTCGCGTTCGCCGGTGAGCACCTGTACGTCGCCGACGAGCGGGCCGACATGATCAGGATCTTCCGGGTCGATCCGGTCAGCGGCGTGCCCGAGGTGATGGGGGAGCCGGTGCCGGTGGCGAGCCCGACCTGCTTCCTGCCGTGAGCGGACGGTCACCGAAACGACCGTCCGCAGTGGACTTCATCACTCTGAAATGACTGACCAGTAACTTAGCGTATGAGTTAGGTGATCAACTGTTTCTGCTGCGTAACTTTCGTCCGAACGGTTGTGGTGGTAACCCCACGAGGTACGCAAGATGGTCACCGTGTCTGGCCGCCATCGCATGCGTTCCAACCTCCGTGGAGCAGGCGCCGCCGCTGTGGCGGTAGCCCTGGTCGCCGTCGTGGGCGGCTCCTGGTTCGGCTACCAGCAGCTGGCCGGCCCGAACTGTTCGGGCCGGATCGAGCTGTCGGTGGCGACCGCCCCGGAGATCGCCCCCGCGGTGCGCGGCGCCGCCGACCAGTGGGTCGCCGACGGCGCCGCGGTGGGCGGCACCTGCATCGCCGTCAACGTCTCCTCCTCCGAGTCGGTCGAGGTGGCCGCCGCGGTGGCCAGCAAGCACGGCGCCACGCTCGCCGGAGTCGGGCAGGCCAGCGGCACCGCTGTCACCCCGGACGTCTGGGTGCCGGACTCCTCGACCTGGCTGGTCCGGCTCAAGAGCGGCGGAGCCAGCGCCTTCGCGCCGACGAACGGCGCCTCGATCGCGCGCAGCCCGGTGGTGGTGGCGCTGCCCGAGCCGGTGGCCTCGCGCATAGGGTGGCCGGACAAGAAGCTCCGCTGGTCCGACCTGCTGACCCAGGTCACCGCGAGTAAGCCGCTGCGGGCCGGGATCGTCGAGCCGACCCAGGACGCGGCCGGCCTGTCCGGGCTGCTGTCGCTCACCGCCGCCGCCAGCTCCACCGGCGATTCCGGCTCGCCGAAGGCGCAGGAGGCGATGGTCGGGGCGCTGCGGGCCCTCGCCACGAACCGCTCCTCGCTGCGGCAGGACCTCCTCGCGCGGTTCCCGCGCTCGTCGGACCCGACGGCGATCGCCAACGGGCTCGGCGCGGCGGCGCTGTCCGAGGAGGACGTGATCGCCTACAACAGCACGAAGCCGCCGATCCGGCTGGCCGCGCTCTACCTGGAGCCGGTGCCGATCCCGCTCGACTACCCGTTCGCGGTGCTGCCCGGCATCGAGCCGGCCAAGGCGTCCGCCGCCCGGGTGCTCTTCGAGGTGCTGCGTACGCCGGACTTCAAGGACCGGCTGGCCGCGCAGGCGCTGCGCGCGCCGGACGGCAACTGGGGGCGCGGCTTCCAGGCCCCGACGGGCGCGCCGAGCCCGGCGAACGGCGGCGCGAGCCAGGTGCCGCCGTCCGGTCAGGGCGGCGCGGCCGACCTCGACCCGGGCGCCATCTCGACGGCGACCACCACCTGGTCGGTGGCCACGCAGTCGGGCCGGATGCTCTGCGTCATCGACGTCTCCGGCTCGATGAAGAAGCCGGTCGCGACGGCGAACGGCGCCAGCCGGGAGCAGGTCACGGTGGCGGCCGCGAGCCAGGGCCTCGGGCTCTTCGACGACTCCTGGTCGATCGGCCTGTGGACGTTCTCCACGAACCTTCAGGGCTCGCAGGACTGGAGCGAGCTGGTCGGGATAAAGCCGTTGTCGAGCAACCGGGGGGCGCTGCAGCGCGGCCTCGCCTCGATCAAGCCCTCCAGCGGCGACACCGGCCTGTACGACACCATGCTTGCGGCGTACAAGAAGGTGCAGCAGGACTGGGAGCCGGGCAAGGTCAACTCGATCGTGCTGTTCACCGACGGCAAGAACGAGGACGACAACGGCATCTCGCAGAAGGAGCTGCTGGACCAGCTGAAGAAGCTGAAGGACGACGAGCAGCCGGTCCAGGTGGTCATCATCGGCATCGGCACCGAGGTGAACCGGGCCGAGCTGGAGTCGATCACCAAGGTCACCGGCGGCGGCGCGTTCGTCACCACCGACCCCAGCAAGATCGGCGAGATCTTCCTCCGGGCGATCGCGCTCCGGCCGCCCGCCCCGCGCTGACCTGAAGCTCAGCGCTAGTCTTCCGCCGTACCGGCAAATCCGGTACGGCGGAAGGCTTCCCGGGTCAAGACGCGGGATGAGAACTGACGGTAATGCGTCCGAATCAATCGGTAACCATAATTGTCCAGGCATGATGACCGGGTGCCTCGACCGCGGGCTCCACACCGGAGCCGGGCGGGGACGGGGCGGTCCTGAGCGAAGTGGGGAGGGCCGGTGACCTCGGCGACGCTGTTGACCCCTGCCACGTCGTCGCGACCCGGTGGTGAACGCCCGGGCAAGACGACACGAGCCGCGGAGCGGGCCTACATCCGGGTCCTGGTGGTGCTGGACACCACCGTGCTGGCGGTGGCCATCCTGGTCGGTTACC
>NZ_JAGPXV010000466.1:0-4830 GCF_018070405.1 Micromonospora sp. D75 | reverse complement strand
TGTGAGCGGCTGCGGCCCTTGATGAGCCGGGGTACGAAGAGCTGGCCGACCACGATGAGCACGCCGTTGAGCGCGATCACCGAGCCGTACGTGGCGGGGCTGAGCCCGGAGTCGCCCATGGCGATCGGCAGCATCGAGATGTGCTGGAGGAACACCAGCGCGGCGAGCAGGTTGAGCGCGACGAAGCCGAGGAACACCCGGTCGGCGAGGATGGTGCGCAGCGCGCCGGCCTGCGCCGGCATCCCCTTGACCGGGAGCGTGGTGACCGGGCCGCGGGTCTCGCCGACCTTGGCGAAGATGATCAGCGCGGTCACGAGTGTGGTGGTCGCGTTCACCAGGAACAGCAGCAGGTAGCTGCCCTGGGCGGCGAAGCCGGCGAGCACGGCGGCGCAGGCGAAACCGAGGTTGATGGCCCAGTAGTTCAGCGAGAAGGCGCGCAGCCGGTCCTTGTCCGGCACCACGTCGACCATCATCGCGCCGAAGGCCGGGCGGGCCGCCTCGGCGAACGCGCCGAGCAGCAGCGCGCCCACGGCGACCGCCCAGAGCGGCCGGGCGAGGCCCAGCGCGATCATCATGCCCGCCGCGCCGACGTGCGCGACGAGCAGCGTGGGCCGCCGTCCCCAGCGGTCGGTCAGGGTGCCGCCGATGGTGGTGCCGACCGCGCCGCCGGCGCCCCAGAGACCGATCACCAGACCGGCCTGGGCGGCGGAGAAGCCGCGTTCCTGGGTCAGGTAGATGGCCAGGAAGATCAGGACGAACGAGCCGAGCCGGTTGATCAGCGTGCCGGCCCAGAGGTACCAGAACGTCCGTGGCAGGCCACCCGCCGTGTCCTGGAACCAGCCTCGTACCGTCCGCATCCCGACGCCCCCGTGTGGTAATGACCGATCTGTTTAGAACGCCTTACAACCTAGTGCCGGGCCGGAGCCGTGGTCATCAGGTTTTCCACGTGGTGGTCGTCACGACCGGTCGGCGCGTGTCCGTCGCGCCGGTACGGCAGGATGATCGGCATGACTGCGAGCGAGGGGCCCACCGTCGGGACGCTGGTCCTGCTGCGGCACGGCGAGAGCGACTGGAACGCCAAGAACCTCTTCACCGGCTGGGTCGACGTCGACCTGACCGCCAAGGGAGAGACCGAGGCGCGGCGCGGCGGCGAGCTGCTCCGCGAGCACGACCTGCTGCCGGACGTGGTGCACACGAGCCTGCTGCGCCGGGCCATCCGCACCGCCGAGCTGGCGCTGAACGCCGCCGACCGGCACTGGATCGCGGTGCGCCGGTCGTGGCGGCTCAACGAGCGCCACTACGGCGCCCTGCAGGGCAAGAACAAGAAGCAGACCCTCGATGAGTACGGCGAGGAGCAGTTCATGCTCTGGCGCCGGTCGTACGACACGCCGCCGCCGCCGATCGACGACGCGGACGAGTGGTCGCAGGTCGGCGACCCCCGGTACGCGCTGCTGCCGACCGAGCTGATGCCGCGCACCGAGTGCCTGAAGGACGTCGTCGACCGGATGCTGCCCTACTGGTACGACTCGATCGTGCCGGACATCCTGGCCGGCCGGACGGTGCTGGTGGCCGCGCACGGCAACTCGCTGCGCGCCCTGGTCAAGCACCTCGACCAGATCTCCGACGAGGCGATCGCCAAGCTGAACATCCCCACCGGCATCCCGCTGCGCTACGACCTGGACGCCGACCTGCGTCCCCAGGTGCTCGGCGGCACGTACCTGGACCCGGACGCGGCGAAGGACGCTGCCGCCGCGGTAGCCAACCAGGGCCGCTGAGCTTGGTGTAAGGAAGGGCCCCTTTTTAACGTCTGCGGTAGAGAAAGGGCCCCTTATTAACGCTCGCTGTTAATAAGGGGCCCTTCCTTGCGTGCGGGCCGGGGTCAGGCGGACGTCGAACCGGTGATCAGGTAGACCACGTGTTCGCCCGCGTTCACCGCGTGGTCGGCGAAACGCTCGTAGAAGCGGCCCAGCAGCGTCGCGTCGATCGCCGTCTCCACCCCGTACGGCCAGTCGTCGCCGAGCAGCACACCGAACAGGCTCCTGTGCAGGTCGTCCATCGCGTCGTCGTCGCCGTCCAGCTCGGCGGCCACGTCGGCGTCCGGCTTGGCCAGCACGGCGCCGATCTTCTCGGCCATCCGGTCGGCGATCCCGGCCATGTCGGTGAAGACCGGCCGCAGCTCCGCCGGGACGGCCGGGGACGGGTGCCGGCGCAGCGCCGTCTTGGCCACGTGGTCGGCCAGGTCGCCCATCCGTTCCAGATCGGCTGCCACGTGCAGCGCGGTGATCATGGCACGCAGGTCGGAGGCGACCGGCGCCTGCCGGGCCAGCAGGTCGCAGACCCGCTCCTCCACGTGCCGGTACAGCTCGTCGATCTCGGCGTCCCGCGCGATCACCGTCTCGGCGGCCGTCCGGTCGGCGGTCAGCAGACCCTTCGTGGCCTGCCGCATGGCCGCGCGTACCGCCTCGGCCATGTCCACCAGCAACTGGCTGACAATCTGCAGGTCGGCCCGGAACTCGTCGCGCATCGTCACTTCCTGGGGTCGGTGCCGCGACCCCGAGGGGTACGGCGGGAGCAGGTGCGCGCCCCACGCTAGGCCGAACGGTCGGCACCAGGATGAACGTGGGTGAACGACGCGGGGCCCGCAGGTGAACTTTGCCGGAAGCGAGAGTGGTTCGTCCCTTTGTGCCCGATCCCTGGGTTAACAATGACCCTACGATCGCCGGGTGGAATGGGCGGTGGCGGTCGCGGTGGCCGTGGCGCTGGTGACCGGGCTGGTCGCCGGGGCGACGCTGTCCGGACCGGTTGAGCAGTGGCGGCGCCGGCGGGCGTCGCGGGGCGGCGGGACCACCCGTCGTGACGCAGGGAGGCCGACGATTCCGGACGACCAGCAGGGGGGCCTATCCGGGCTCGGACGCAAGACGATCGACTCGCTACGTGCCGGCGTGGTGGTGCTCGGCCCGGACGACGTGCCCGTCCTCGTCAACCCGGCCGCCCGGGCGATGGGTCTGCTGCGTACCGGGGCGACACCCGGCTCGATCGCGGCGCACCCGTTGATCCGTACCCTCGCCGGGCAGGTCCGCCGCACGGGCGTGCGGCGCGAGATCGAGCTGGACCTGCCCCGGGGCCGCGACGGCGGTGGCGACAACCCGCTCGGCGTGCACCTGCGGGCGATGGGACTGGGCTCCGGCTACGTCTCGATCGAGGCGGTCGACGTCACCGAGTCGCACCGTCTCGCCCGGGTACGCCGGGACTTCGTGGCTAACGTCAGCCACGAGCTGAAGACACCCATCGGCGCGCTGCAACTGCTCGCCGAAGCGCTCGTCGACGCCACCGAACCGGCCTCCGACGGCGCGCCCGACCTGTCCGAGGACCTGGTCGCCGCGCGGCGGTTCGCCGAGCGGATCCAGCACGAGTCGACCCGGCTCGGCCGCCTCGTGCAGGAGCTGCTGGAACTGACCCGCCTCCAGGGCGCCGAGCCGCAACCCGCGCCCGAGCCGGTCTCGGTGGACTGGGTGCTCGCCGAGGTCGTCGACCGCACCCGCACCGCGGCCGCCGCCCGCCGGGTGGAGATCGCCGTCGGCGGGCAGCGGGGCCTGACCGTGTACGGCAGCGACAGCCAACTCGCCACCGCGGTGGCGAACCTGGTGGAGAACGCGATCACCTACTCCGGCGAGGACACCACGGTCCGGGTGACGGTCACCGGAACCGACGAACACGTCGAGATCGCCGTGGCCGACCAGGGCATCGGCATCGCCCCGAACGACGTGGACCGGATCTTCGAGCGGTTCTACCGCGCCGACCAGGCCCGCTCCCGCGCGACCGGCGGCACCGGCCTGGGACTGGCCATCGTCAAGCACATCGCCAGCAACCATGGCGGCCGGGTGGACGTGTCGAGCACTCTTGGTGGGGGGTCGACGTTCACCCTCCGGTTGCCCGCCCGCCCCCCGGACGACCTGGAGACGACACTCGCCTCCGCTGGGATCGAGGCCGGCCCGGCCGAGCTCCGGCAGGTCTGACCACAGGAAAGGAAACACCCGTTGAGCCGCGTACTGGTGGTCGAGGACGAGGAGTCGTTTTCCGACGCCCTGTCCTACATGCTCCGCAAGGAGGGTTTCGAGGTCTCCGTCGCCGCGACGGGCACCGACGCCCTCACCGAGTTCGACCGGACCGGCGCCGACATCGTGCTGCTCGACCTGATGCTGCCGGAGATGTCGGGCACCGAGGTGTGCCGGCAGCTCCGCCAGCGCTCGCACGTGCCGATCATCATGGTCACCGCGCGGGACAGCGAGATCGACAAGGTGGTCGGCCTGGAGATCGGCGCCGACGACTACGTGACGAAGCCGTACTCGCCGCGTGAACTGGTCGCCCGCATCCGGGCGGTGCTGCGCCGGCAGAGCGCCGAGTCGAACGAGACGGGCGCGCCGACGCTCGCCGCCGGCCCGGTCCGGATGGACATCGAACGGCACGTGGTGACGGTCGGCGGCGCCGGGGTGCAGCTTCCGCTCAAGGAGTTCGAGCTGCTGGAGCTGCTGCTGCGCAACGCCGGGCGGGTGCTCACCCGCGGGCAGTTGATCGACCGGGTCTGGGGCGCCGACTACGTGGGCGACACCAAGACGCTGGACGTGCACGTGAAGCGGCTGCGCTCCAAGATCGAGCCGGAGCCGTCCGCGCCGCGCTACATCGTCACGGTCCGAGGCCTGGGCTACAAGTTCGAGCCCTGACCAACCCCCGTCCCCGCCCCGTCCCCTGGTCCCCCGTCCACGCCGTCCACCCGTCCACACCCCCCCGTCGATCTTGGAGTTGTGGTGCCCAGGATGCCCGGTTTGGCGC
>NZ_JAGPXV010000465.1:0-4836 GCF_018070405.1 Micromonospora sp. D75 | reverse complement strand
GTCCTGCGACTTGCCCTGTTCGAGCTGCGCCGGATGACCCGGGGCCGGCTGCCGCGCGCCGCCCTGGCCGTGCTCACCATCGTCCCGCTGCTCTACGGCGCGCTCTACCTGTACGCGTTCTGGGATCCCTACGGGAAGATGGACCGGATCCCCGTCGCCCTGGTCAACGCCGACCGCCCGGCCACCGCCGGCGACGGCAGCGAGGTGCACGCCGGGCGCGACCTCACCGAGAAGCTGCTCGACCGGCGGGTGTTCGGCTGGACCGTCACCGACCAGGCCGACGCCGCGAAGGGGCTGCGCGACGGGCGCTACCACCTGGTCTTCTCCATCCCGGAGGACTTCTCCGCCTCGCTCGCCGCCGCCCCGGAACCGGGCCGCCCGGCCCGGCAGGGCGAGCTGAAGGTCGTCAACGACGACGCCACCAACTACCTCTCCGGCCTGCTCGCCCGGTCGGCGTTCAGCGAGATCCGGGCCGCCGCCGCGCAGAGCACCGCCGCCACGTACTTCGACAAGATGCTGATCGGCTTCACCGACGCCAAGGCCGAGACCGGACGCGCCGCCGACGGCGCCGGGAAGATCGCCGACGGGCTCGGCAGCTCCCAGCGGGGGGCCGATCAGCTCGCCGACGGGCTCGGTGACGCCTCGGACGGCGCCGGGCAGCTCACCGGTGGACTGAACCAGTCCGTCCAGGGCGCGGACAAGCTCGCCAAGGGCCTCGACCAGCTGCGCACCGGCGCCGCCCAGCTCGCCGACGGCGCCGGGCGCGCCGCCACCGAGACCAAGGCCGCGGCGGCCACTGTGAACGCCGCCGCCGACAAGTACGAGCCGGTGCTGCGCCGCAACGCCGACAAGATCGAGAAGGCGGCCACGCTCGTCGCCGACGGCGCGCAGCAGCTCGCCGCCGGACTGGACGCGCTCCCCGGCAAGGCCGCCGAGGTGGTGGCGACCGCCGAGGAGATCCGTGACCGGCTCGACGCGGTCGCGAAGGAACACCCCGAACTGGCGGACGACCCCGACTTCGCCGCCGCCCGCAAGGCCGCCGACCGGGCCGTCACGCAGGCCCGCTCCGTGGTGGCCGCGCTCGACGAGACCGACATGGCCACGCTGCGCAAGCAGATGACCGACGTGGCGAAGACCGCCCGCGAGGTGGCCGCCGCCGCGCCGCACCTGGCCGACGACGTCGCCTCCGCCCGCGCCAAGGTGAACGAGCTGGCCGGCGGGCTCGCCACGCTGGCCCAGGGCAGCGCCAAGCTCCGCGACGGCCTCGGCGACGCGTCGACCGGCGCGACCGAGCTGCGCGGCGGCCTCTACCGGCTCGCCACCGGCGCCCGCCAGCTCGACGGCGGCCTGGCCCAGCTCGGCAGCGGCAGCAACCGGCTGGTCGACGGGCTGACCCGGCTGGAGGGCGGCGCCGGCGACCTCGCCGACGGGCTCGCCGCCGGGGAGCGGAAACTACCCGGGTACGACGACGCGACCACCCGCGCCGGCGTCCTCGGCGACCCGGTCGGCCTGATCCGCGACTCGCAGAACCCGGCCGGCTCGTACGGCGTGGGCTTCGCCCCGTACTTCCTGTCGCTGGCGCTCTGGGTCGGCGCGATGATCACGTACATGCTGTTGCGGCCGGTCAACCGGCGGCACGTGATGTCCGGCGCGCCCGGCTGGCGGGTCGTGCTCGCCGGGTGGCTCCCGGCCGCGGGCATCGGCCTGGCCCAGGTCACCGTGCTCTACGCGGTGGTGACGCTGGCGCTCGGGCTCGACCCGCGGCACGGGGCGGCCACGTTCGGGCTGCTCGCGCTCACCTCGCTGGCGTTCACCGCGATCATGCAACTGCTCGGCGTGGCGCTCGGCCCGGCCGGGCGGCTGGCCGCGCTGGCGCTGCTGATGCTCCAGCTCACCTCGTCCGGCGGCACCTACCCGGTGCAGACGTCGCCCGGCTTCTTCCAGGCGATCCACCCCTGGCTGCCGATGACGTACGTGGTGGACGGCCTGCGGCACACCATCAACGGCGGCACCACCGCCCCGGTGGTCACCGGCGCGCTGGTGCTGCTCGCGTTCGGGCTGGGCGCCATGGCGCTCACCGTCGGCGCAGCCCGCCGCTCCCGCCGGCTGACCCCGGCCAAGCTGCACCCCGAACTGACCATGTGAGGATGAGCCGGTGACGGACGGACGGACACGCCGGCGCGAGGACACCCGCCAGCGCCTCTTCGTGGCGGCGGTGGACCTCATCGCCGAGCAGGGCTTCTCGGCCACCACGGTGGACGACATCGCGGCCCGGGCCGGCGTGGCGAAGGGGACCGTCTACTACAACTTCGAGTCCAAGACCGTCCTGTTCGAGGAGCTGCTGCGGCACGGCATCGGTTTGCTCACCGCCGAGTTCCGGGCCGCCGTCGACGGGCTGCCGCCGCTGGAGGCGCTGGGCGCGCTGGTCCGCGCGCAACTGGAGTACATCCGCCGTTACCGCGCCTTCGCCCAGCTGCTGCTCTCGGAGATGTGGCGGACCAACCGGGAGTGGCAGCAGACGCTGCGGCTGCTGCGCGGCGAGGCCATCGCGGTGATCGCCGACACGGTGCAGGCCGGCGTGGACAGCGGCGACCTCCCGGCCGACCTGGACGTGCGTACCGCCAGCTCGGCGCTGTTCGGCGTCGGGCTGGTGGTGGCGGTGGACTGGCTCGTCTTCTCGCCGGAGCGGCCGATCGACGAGGTGCAGGAGTCGCTGCTCGGCATCGTCCGGCGGGTCGCGCGGACCTGACCAGCGGTCGGTAATTCGGTTGATTCCGGGCCGCCGGAAGGGTGAGGGTGAGGTCACCGCCCCCACCGATCCGAGTCCGGAGGACCTTCCATGCGCCTGCTCCGAGATCTCTGGGCCACGGCGCCCCGGCGGATGGCGGCGGTCCTGCTGCTGATCGTGCTCGGGGCCGCTGGCCAGGCGGCCGCGTCCGCGCTGGCCGGGCCGGTGCTGGTGCACCGTTCGTCCGGCTGGTTCGTCGCGCTCGCGGTGGCGCTCGTCGCCGCTGTCGTCACCGACCTGCTGATCGGCCTGATCATGGCGCGGCTCACCGCCGACTGGTCGGCCGACGTGCGGCGGCGGCTCTGCCGGGTCGCGCTCGGCCAGGACCTGCCCACCCTGGAGACCACGCCGGTCGGCGAGTTGCTCGACCGGATCGACAACGACGTCTACCAGGTCGCCGCCGAGATGCGGAACACCGGCGTACGGCTGGCGCAGGGCCTCGCGGTCTGCGTCCTCGCGACGGTGAGCGCGCTGATCGTCTGGTGGCCCGCCGGTGTCGGCATGATCGTGCTCACCTCCCTGCTCGCGGTGACGCTGCGCCGCCCGACCGCCCGGATCGCCCCGGCCCGGATGGCCGAGGAGGAGGCGTGGTCCGACCTCGCGGCGGTGATGGAGGAGGCGGTGCACGGGCAGGACGACGTGCGCACCAGCCTCGCCCGGCCGTACGTGCTGCGCCTCTACGCCCGCCGCGCGGCCGAGGTGATCGCCCGGTGCGTCCGGGTGTTCCGGCTCTCCGCCCGGGTCACCGCGGCCGCCGCCGGCGCGGTCCGGGTCGGCATCGCCGGTGTGGTGCTGGGCGGCGCGTGGGCGCTCGCCACCGGCCGCGTCGACGCCGCCCGGCTGACCGGGATCTGGCTGCTGGCCATCGCGTTCGGCGCGACTGTCGAGCACATCGCCCGCTGGGTGCCGCACCTGCAGCAGGCGTTCGGCGCGTGGGGCCGGGTGCAACTGCTCGCCGGGTCGCCGCAGGAGCCGGAAGGCGGGGCCACCCCGGTCGACGGCGACCTGACCGTGCGCGGGCTCACCTACCGCTACCCGGCCGGCGGGGACGAGCGCGGGCCGGCGCTGCGCGACGTGCGCCTCGACTTCGTCCGGGGCCGCTCGTACGCGCTCGTCGGGCGTACCGGCTCGGGCAAGTCGACGCTGGCAAAGGTGCTCACCCGGGCGGTGGACGTGCCCCGCGGCACGGTGTTCCTCGGCGACACCGACCTGGTCGACCTGGACGTCGAGGAACTGCGCCGGTGGATCGCCGTGGTGCCGCAACGCACCGAGATCCTGGCCGGCACGCTCGCCGAGAACGTGGCGCTGTTCGACCCGGAGCTGCTGGACGCCGCCGAGCGGGCGCTGGCCGAGCTGGGCCTGTCCGGCTGGATCGCCGAGCTGCCCGACGGCGTGCACACCCGGCTCGGCGACGGCGGCTACGTGCTCTCCGCCGGGCAGGAGCAGCTCGTCGCGTTCGCCCGCATCCTGGTCCGCGACCCGCACGTGGTGATCCTCGACGAGGCCACCGCGCGGCTCGACCCGGTCACCGAGAACCGGGTACGCGAGGCCACCGAACGGCTGCTCACCGACCGGATCGGCATCGTCATCGCGCACCGGCTCTCCTCGGTGCGCCGCTGCGACGAGGTGGTGGTGATGGCCGACGGAGCGGTGCTGGAGGCCGGTCCGCTGCGCGAGTCGGCCCGCTTCGCCGAACTGCTCGCCACCAGCCACGCCGGGGCGTACGCCGGGGTGGGCGCCCGGCGCGGCGGCGTCGACCTGCTCGACGCGCCCGCCTGGGACGACGCGCCCGCGACGCCCACCGCGCCCGCGACGCGGCCGGCCGCCGTGCCGCGCGCCGACCCGCCACCCGCGCCGCCCGCGCCCCCCGCGCGGACCATGCGCGAGATCCTCCGGCTGGGCCTCAACGACCCGCGGTACGGTCTGATCTCGGTCGGCCTGTTCATCGTGATGACTGTGCTCGGGATGGACGGCGCGGTGCTGCCCTGGCTCTGGGCCGACCTGGTCGGCGGCGGCGACCCGTGGCTGCCGGCGCTGGGCATCGTGGC
>NZ_JAGPXV010000464.1:0-4841 GCF_018070405.1 Micromonospora sp. D75 | reverse complement strand
GCCGGCCGGATCGCCGACGAGATCAAGGTGGGCGGCAGCGCCAACCCGGACATGGTCCCGGTGATCCGCGAGCGGCTGCGGACCGGCGCGGAGAAGGCCGGGCGCGACGTCGCGGACGTCGGCATCGTGCTCGGCGCGGTGACAGTCGTCGACACCGACGGCGCGGCCGCCCGCGCCAAGGCCCGCACCGAGGTGGCCATGTACCTGGCCGTGGTGGCGGAGCTGGATCCGACCGTCGTGCTCCCCGACGACCTGGTGAAGCGCGTCGGCGACCTGGTCGACGCGGGCGAGGACGAGGCGGCGGGCCGGTTGATCCCGGACGACGTGCTGGACCGGTTCGCCTTCTCCGGCACCCCGGAGCAGGTCGCCGCCCAGGCCCAGGCGCTCATCGACGCCGGCGTGCGCCGGGTCGAGTTCGGCACGCCGCACGGTCTGACCGACGAGCGCGGCGTGGACCTGCTCGGCTCCGCCGTCCTGCCCCTGCTGCGCAGGTGAGCGCGGTGCGGCTCACCGTCGTGGTCGGCCCCGGCCTGGTGGCCGACACCGAACTGCTGGCGTCGCTCGTCGCCACCAGCAGCGCCGAGCTGGACAGCACCGGCACGGTCGTCACCGCCGCCTCGACCGACGAGCTGCGCTCGCTGCTCGCCGCGGCGCAGGGCCCGACTGTGGTGCTGCCCGGCCCCACCACACCGGCCCGCGCCCTGATCGGCGCGCAGCCGCCGCACGCGGTCTGGTACGACCTCACCGTCGAGACGCCGGTCCCCGGCGCGGTCCACCTGGCCGGTCGGGGACTGTGGGGCGTGACCTGGGCTATCCGGCACGCCGTGCACCGCTTCCGCGCGCCGGCCGATCGGATTGCCTACGGTCCCGGCCCGGAGCAGTGGGGTGACCTGCGGCTGCCGTCGGGCCCGCACACCGGGCCGGCGCCGGTCGCGGTGCTGCTGCACGGCGGATTCTGGCGGTCGGTCTGGGGCGCGGACCTGATGGACGCGCTCGCCGTCGATCTGGCCGCCCGCGGCTGGGCATCCTGGAACCTGGAGTACCGGCGTCCGGACCGGCACGGCTGGGACGCCACCACGGAGGACGTCGAAGCCGGCCTCACCGCGCTGCGGGACCTCGCCGCCGACCGGCCGATCGACCTGGAGCGGATCGTGGTGCTGGGCCATTCGGCCGGCGGGCAGCTCGCGCTGCGCGCCGCGGCGGACCTCGCCGCGCGAACGGGCGGGCCACGTGTCGCGCTCGCGGTCTCGCTGGCCGGGGTGCTCGACCTCACCGAGGGCGAGCGGCGCTACCTCGGTGACGGCGCGATCTCCGCGGCGCTGGGCGGCTCACCGGCCACGGCCCCGCGCCGGTACGCCGAGAGCGACCCGATGCTGCGGCTGCCGACAGGGGTGCCCACGCTGCTCGTGCAGGGGACCGCGGACAGTCTCGACCTCGTCGACGCCAACCGGCGTTACGCCGCGGCGGCGGCAGCCGCGGGCGACGAGATCCGCCACCTGGAACAGCCGGGGGACCACTTCGCCGTCATCGACCCGGCGTCGGACATCTGGCGGGACACCATGACGGCGGTGGACGCCCGCCTCGGTCGCTGACGTCGCGCCCGCAACCGAATCGCCCTCCGAGTTCACGTAGGTGAACACGGAGGGCGGTTGGTGGCGCCGGTCAGAACAGCCGGGGCGTGACCACCGAGACCACTGTGGTGACCGAGTCGGTGTCGTTGTACATCTGGTGCGGCACCGACGAGCGCAGGTGCACGCTGTCGCCCGGGCACAGCCGGTGCTCCACGCCCTCGACCTCGTAGAGCAGCTCGCCGGAGATGACGTAGGCGAACTCCTCGCCCCGGTGGCCGTACGCGTTCTCCCGCCGCCCGCCCGGCGCGATGTGCACGAGCATCGGCTCCAGCACCAGGTCCGGCCCCCGGTCGGAGAGCATGCGGTAGGTCTGCTGCCCCGACACGTACTGCGTTGCCGACGTCTCCGCCCTGGTCAGCGTGAAGTGCCGGGGAAGCTGCGAGACGTTGTTGTCGGACGTGCCGTTGCCGGCGTCGAAGAAGTCGGCCACCGACTTGTCGAGGGCCTTGGCGACGCTGCCCAGCGCGGTCAGGCCGATCGAGGAGATGCCGCGCTCGACCTGGGACAGGAAGCCGATCGACAGGCCGGAGCGGGAGGCGAGGCCGCGCAGGGTGAGCCCGCGCTCCTTGCGGTAGCGCCGGATCCGGGCGCCGACCACCCCCGCCGGGGTGCTCTCGTCCGCGGGGCCGCCGGGGGCGGCCTGCTCCGACGGCGGCTGACTGTCCATGGACCGCACGGGGACCTCCTGTTGCGGTGGCGGGGGGATCCGCCCGGGATGTTCGATCCTATCGAACATGCCCGCACTTGTGCGAGGGGTGGCCGGGGGATTTCCTGGTCCGCTCCGGCGGTGTCATCCCTGGTGGACAGCGGTGCGGCCGGCGTCGCCGGCCGCTCACTTGAACGCGAGCGCGTTCGGCGGCGACCCGACGCCGCCGGGCAGGTTCAGCGGCTTGCAGGTGAGGAAGAACTCGTAGACGCCGTCGGCGGCGCAGTCGGCGGCGAGGCCGTCGAGTTTCCACAGCTCGCCCAGGGCCATCCCGAGCAGCGCGATGAGCGGCCGGTGCAGCATGCCGCTGTGGTCGACCCCGCGCGGCGGCGGCCGGTCGTCGGGCGTGCGGAAGTCCGAATCCAGCACCGGATCCGCCTCCACGGCCAGGTTGTCGGCGGCGACGAGCGCGATCTCGTGGTCCCACAACCAGCGCAGCACCGACTCGCGCTGGGCGAGCCCGGGGGAGCGGTTGCGCGTGTTGAACTCGATCCGTTCCTCGACGGACTTGGCCAGGTAGTTCTCCGCCCACCCGGTACGCAGCAGCAGCATGTCGCCGCCGCGCCAGGACACGCCCTGCGCCTGCGCGACGGCGTCCAGCACGGTCTCGTCCAGCGCGATCGTCTGCTCGCAGTCGTACGGCCGGCCCTCGCTGGCGAAGTGCCGGGGGACGTCGAGCAGCACACCCCGCCCGGCGATCCCGGCCTCCGCCCAGTGGTGGATGCCCAGCGCGGTGGAGCCCTGGTTGTTGTCGTCCGCGGACAGGCCGCCGTAGAAGCCGTGGGCGGGGTGCCCGATGTGGCGCAGCGAGTCGAGCTGCGAGCTGGACTGGAGGTAGAACGAGTCGATCCAGTCGTCGCGATGCAGCGGGTTGTTGGCGAAGACGTGGTGCTCGGCGGGACGCCGGGTGCCGGTCGGGTAGGGCTCGAAGGCGTTGACCGGGTAGTCGAGGTTGAACCGCTCGCCCCGGCGGACCAGGCGGGCGGCGGCGGTCACGCGCTCGGGCGTCAGCCGGTTGATGCTGCCGAGCTGGTCGCCCGGCCCGAAGACGTCCCAGGCGGCGCCGGGCACCGCGGCCGTGGAGAGCTCGTCGTAGGTCGGCACGGTGATTCCTTTCGGGCGGCTCAACGGAAGGTCAGCGGCTCGCCCCGGTAGGGCGCCAGCGCCTCGCGTTCGGCGCCGGTCAGCGGCCGGGGCCGGCGGTCGGCCAGGTCGCAGACCACGAGAGTGGTCTGCGCGAGCAGGTACGTCGACGTGCGGGCCTCGTCGACGAAGCGGAAGCTCAGGTCGAGGCTGCGGGAACCGGTACGGGACAGCCAGGCGTCGGCGAGGATCGACTGCCCGTGGTAGGCGAGCTCGCCGGTGAACTCCAGCCGGGCCGCCGCCGTCATGGTGAACGTCCCGGCGCCGAGCACGGCCAGCGCCGGCGGCCGGTCCGGATCGAACGTGCCGGGCAGGTCCGGCAGCCCGAACGTGCGGATCCGGGCCTCCTCGACGTACCGCAGCCAGGTGACGTTGTTGACGTGGCCGTAGTGGTCGGTGTCGGCCCAGCGCAGGTGCAGCGTCGTCGTGAGGGGTGCCACGGCGTGCCTCAGCGCCGGTGCCGCACGGTGCGGCCCGCCTGGACGGCGGCCCGGGCCGCCGCGCCGAGCAGGCTGGCGTCGTTGCTCAGCAGCGTGAAGGAGAAGCCGGCGTCGGCCGCCCGCCGGACCGCGTCGGCGTCCGCCCCGCCGGAGTTGCCGATGGGTACGCCGGCGGCGAGGCAGTCCTTGACGGCGGAGCCGACGAGCGCGACGACCCGTGGATCGTCCTCGGTCGTGCCCTCGGACGTGGACAGGTCCGCGGCCCCGACGAGCAGCGCGTCGACACCGGGCACCGCCGCGACGGCCCCGGCGGACGAGGCGGCCTGGGCGCTCTCGATCTGGACGACCAGCACCACCTCCTCCTGGCCGTAGCGCAGGTACTCGGCGCGGGGCATGGCGCCCCACGCGCCGGCCCGGCTCGTGCTGCCGACGCCGCGGGCGCCCAGCGGCGGGAACCGTACCGCTGCGACAGCGGCTCGCGCCTGCTCGACGGTGTCCACGTGCGGGACCATCACGCCCTCGGCCCCCGCGTCGAGGATCCGCTGCGTGAGGCCCGGGTCGAGCGCCGGGATCCGGACGATCGGGGCCAGCCCGAGGTGGTTGGCGGTGCCGATCAGCTGATAGGCCGTCTGCAGGTCGATCGGGGCGTGTTCCAGGTCGACGACGACGAAGTCGAACCCGGCGAGCGCGAGCAGTTCCACGCTCTCCATCACCGGCAGCTTCACCCAGGTGCCCAGCGCCGGGGCGTCCGGGCGGGCGAGCGCCGCCCGGAACCGGCTGCGCCTCGGCGCGGCCACGTCGGTGCTCATGACGGCATCGGGTAGTCGTCGGCGTTGCGTACCCAGCCGGGCTTGGCGGAGAAGTCCGCGCGCGGCGGCGCGAACATGTCGATCAGCTGCTGGTGGTCGCCGACGCCCTGGG
>NZ_JAGPXV010000463.1:0-4850 GCF_018070405.1 Micromonospora sp. D75 | reverse complement strand
GGCGGTCGGGGTCCGCGGGGTGGGCGGGGACCCGGACGGGGGTACGGCTCAGTCGTTGGCGTGCAGCGCGGCGTTCAGTTTGATGCCCTGCCCGGTGCGGGGCTTCGCCTCCAGCGCGCCGGTCACCGAGTTGCGCCAGAACAGCAGCCCGTCGACGCCGGACAGCTCGCGGGCCTTGACCGTCCGGCCGTCCGGAAGGGTGATCTTCGAGGCGGCGGTGATGTAGCAGCCGGCCTCCACCACGCAGTCGTCGCCGAGCGTGATGCCGACACCGGCGTTCGCGCCGATCAGGCTGCGCTCACCGATGCGCACCCTCTCCGTGCCGCCGCCGGAGAGCGTGCCCATGATCGAGGCGCCGCCGCCGACGTCGGAGCCGTCGCCGACCACCACGCCCTGCACGATGCGGCCCTCGACCATCGAGGTGCCCAGCGTGCCCGCGTTGAAGTTGACGAAGCCCTCGTGCATCACGGTGGTGCCGGAGGACAGGTACGCGCCCAGCCGGACCCGGTCCGCGTCGGCGATCCGCACCCCGGACGGCACCACGTAGTCGGTCATCCGGGGGAACTTGTCGACCCCGTACACGGCCAGGTGGCGGCCCGCCGCCCGCTCGATGACACGCAGCTCGTCCACCCGCTCCGGCGGGCACGGCCCGGCCGACGTCCAGGCCACGTTCGCCAGCTTGCCGAAGATGCCGTCGAGGTTCAGCTCGTTCGGCCGCACCAGGCGGTGGGAGAGCAGGTGCAACCGAAGGTACGCGTCGGCCGCGTCCTTGATCGGGTCGTCCAGAGAGCCGATCAGCGTGGTCACCTCGACCGTGCGCAACCCGGGCAGCGCCCGCTCGCCGATCGCGCCCGGCGGCAGGTCGAGCACGTCGGCCTGGTCCTCGCCGGGCACCAGCGGCAGCTCGCCCAGACCCAGCTTGCCGGTCGGGTACCAGGTGTCGAGCACCTGGTCCTCGGCGGTGACGGTGGCCAGGCCGATGCCCCAGGCAGATGGTGCGGACGTCACGATGTCACCCTTCTCCTCCGGCAACGGCGTCCGCCGCTGCTCGCGGCCGCGGGCCTCGCCGAACGTGTTCCCTGGCCCGCCGAGGTTGACGGTACCGTGCGAGACATGCAGAACCCGTTGACCCCCGAGGTCCTGGCCGATCCGGTGGCGCTGACCCGCGCCCTGGTCGACATCGAGTCGGTCTCCCTCAACGAGAAGGCGATCGCCGACTGCGTCGAGGAGGTGCTGCGCCGTGTGCCGCACCTGACCACGTACCGGCACCAGAACACCGTCATGGCCCGTACCGACCTGGGCCGGGCCCAGCGCGTGGTGCTCGCCGGCCACCTGGACACCGTCCCGCTCAACGGCAACTTCCCCTCGACCATGCGCGGCGACCTGATGTACGGCTGCGGCACCTCCGACATGAAGTCCGGCGTGGCGTTCGCCCTGCACCTGGCGGTCACGCTGCCCGACCCGCGCTACGACGTCACGTACTTCTTCTACGAGGCCGAGGAGATCGAGTCGAAGTACAACGGCCTCACCCTGGTCGCGCAGACCCACCCGGAGTGGCTGGAGGCCGACTTCGCGGTGCTGCTGGAGCCGACGTACGGCATCGTCGAGGCGGGCTGCCAGGGCACCATGCGGGCGGTGATCACCACGCACGGGGAGCGGGCCCACGCGGCGCGTTCCTGGCACGGGGTGAACGCCATCCACGGCGCGAGCGAGGTGCTGCGGCGGCTGACCACGTACGAGGCGCGCCGGGTGACGATCGAGGGCTGCGACTACCGCGAGGGCCTCAACGCGGTACGGATCACCGGCGGGGTGGCCGGCAACGTCATCCCCGACCGGTGCGAGATCGAGATCAACTACCGGTACGCCCCGGACCGCGACCCGGCGGGCGCCGAGGCGCACCTGCGCGAGGTCTTCGCCGGCTTCGACCTGGCGGTCACCGACGCGGCGGCCGGCGCGCCACCCGGGCTGGACAACCCGGCGGCGCAGGAGTTCCTGACGGCGGTGGGCGCCGCCCCGATCGGCAAGCTGGGCTGGACGGACGTGGCGCGGTTCGCGGCCATGGGCATCCCGGCGCTGAACTTCGGGCCCGGCGACCCGAACCTGGCGCACCACAAGGACGAGCACGTCGAACTGACCAAGATCCGGGACGGCGCGGCCACCCTGCACCGCTGGCTGGCCCCGGCCTGACGCGCCGCGATCCGGGGCCCGCACCCGCCTGGCGGGCCCCGGATCGTCAGACGCTGGTCGTCAGGGGCGCGTCCGCCTCGCCGGTCTCGCCGGTGAGGTCGGTGCGGTGGGTCTCCATCATCCGGGCGCGGCGGCGCTCGGCCACCACGTCGCGGATCCGCCGCTGCATCTGACGGCGAATCCGGATCATCTCGCTGTTACTGATCAACGCTGGCTCCTCCCCCGAAGGCGCGTCGCCCGGGGTATACCGGGTATGTGAATAGTAAGACGTACGAGCCAGCGATTTAGTTGCCCGTATCCCAGATTTTCTTCGGCTCCCGGGCCAGCGCGTCCCGCCGGATCCGCTCCATTACGGTGACCACATGGGCGAGAGCAGCGGGAAGTCGGCTGGGCAGGGGCAGCGGGGGGAGACGCGTCGGGCGGAACGGCACCGCGGTGCGGTGACGCTGCGCAACCGGGCGATTCCGACGAGTACCGCTGATCAGCGACTGCTCGACTCCCGGGGACGCAGCGACTGGAAGACCAAGGACGCCTGGCGGGCCCTGCGGATCCTGTCCGAGTTCGTCGAGGGCTTCGACACCCTCGCCGACCTGCCCCCGGCGGTGAGCGTCTTCGGCTCCGCCCGCAGCAAGCCGGACAGCCCGGAGTGCCGGATGGCCGAGGAAGTGGGCGCGGCACTGGCCCGGGCCGGCTACGCGGTGATCACCGGGGGCGGCCCCGGCGTGATGGAGGCCGCCAACCGTGGCGCCGGCGAAGCCGGCGGCCTCTCCGTCGGGCTCGGCATCGAGCTGCCGTTCGAGCAGGGCCTCAACGACTGGGTCGACCTGGCCATCGACTTCCGCTACTTCTTCGCCCGCAAGACCATGTTCGTCAAGTACGCCCAGGCGTTCGTGGTGCTGCCCGGCGGCTTCGGCACCCTGGACGAGCTGTTCGAGGCGCTCACCCTGGTGCAGACCGGCAAGGTGACCCGGTTCCCGGTGGTGCTGATGGGCACCGACTACTGGCGCGGACTGCTCGACTGGCTGCGTACGACGATGGCCGCCGAGGGCAAGATCGGCCCGGCCGACCTCGACCTGATCCGGCTCACCGACGACGTCAACGAAGCGGTCCGGCACATCGTGGAGGCCGAGGCGGTGCTCTCCGCCGAGCAGGAGGCGGTACGCGAGGAGGCGGTCGCCCGGGTCGCCGCCGACCAGCGCGCCGCCGCCGAGGCCGCCCCCGAGGGCCCGGCCGGACGGAGCTGAACGTGGCGAACGTCTGTGTCTTCTGCGCGTCCTCCCGTACTCTCGACGACCGCTGGCTCGCGCTGGCCACCGAGACCGGCGAGGAACTCGCCCGGCGCGGTCACACGTTGGTCAGCGGCGGCGGCTGCGTCGGCATGATGGGCGCCGTGGTGGAGGGCGCGCGGGCGGCCGGCGGCCGCACCATCGGCGTCATCCCGCAGTCCCTGGTCGACCTGGAGGTCGCCGACCTGGACTCCGACGAGCTGCTGGTGACCGACAGCCTGGCCGACCGCAAGACGCTGATGGACGAGAAGTCCGACGCGTTCGTGGCGCTGCCCGGCGGCCTGGGCACGTTGGACGAGCTGTTCGAGGTGTGGACCACAGCCACCCTGGCCCTGCACGCCAAGCCGATGGTGATCGTGGACGTGGACGGCTTCTACCGGCCGCTGCTCGACTGGATCCGCGGGCTCGGCGAGCAGCGCTTCCTCAAGCCGGCCGCGCTGGACCTGCTGATGGTCGCCGACAGCGTGCCCGCCGCGCTCGACCTGATCGACGCCCGCCTCACCTGACGCGCGCCCGGCCACCCGTGCTTGTTCACCACCGTCTCGGCGTGCTTGATCGACACTACTTCGGGGAGGTGGTGGTGTCCGGGCGCGCGTGATGCGGCCACTTCGCCGAGGTGGCGTGAACGCATGGAGCCGGGCGTGGGGCGGAGCCGGCAATGGTGCGCGCCGCGGGCAAGGTGAGCTGGTGACGGGCGGGACGACTGTCGGTTTCCGGGTGTCGTACCGGCGTGGTGGGATGTCGGTGATGCAGGCGTACCGGTTGGTGCGCCGGCCCGGCGGCGCGGGGGCGGGGGTCACCCACGACGCCGGGGCGGGGCAGGGGGTGGGTCGGTCCGGTGGGCCGGCCGAGGCGGAGCCGCGATCCGGGGGGTCGGCGGGCGATGCCGCGCACCCACAGACCGCCACGCCGCACGACAGCGCTTCGCCGCAGACCGGGACCGGGGCCGGGGCGGGCACGAACGTCTCGCGCCGGGTCGATCCGGTGCAGGCCGAGGTGGTCGCGCACACCGACGGGCCGATGCTCGTCGTGGGTGGTCCCGGCACCGGCAAGACGTCCACGCTCGTCGAGGCGGTCGCCGCCCGGGTGGCCGAGGGCGTCGACCCGGAGCGGATCCTGGTGCTCACCTTCGGCCGGCGGGGCGCCACCGAGCTGCGCCACCGGATCGAGGCGCGTATCGCCGGGGACGGACACCGCGTGGTCCGCGAGCCGCTGGTGCGCACGTTCCCGGCGTACGCCTTCGGGCTGCTGCGTCGTGCCGCGGCCGAACGCGGCGAGCCCTCGCCGCGGCTGCTCACCGGCCCGGAGCAGGATCTGATCATCCGCGAGCTGCTCGACGTGGTGGGGGAGGAGCCCGGCGACGACCCGGTCGGCTGG
>NZ_JAGPXV010000462.1:0-4871 GCF_018070405.1 Micromonospora sp. D75 | reverse complement strand
ATCAGGACACCAGGTAGGCAGTCAGCCGGTCGGCGAGCGGGCCCGGGCGGCTCAGCGCTACCGCGTGGCCGCCGTCGATCTCGTCCGGCACCACGCCGAGCCGGTCGGCGGCCACCCGGCGCTGGAAGTCGGCGGGAAAGAACCGGTCGTCGCGGCCGATGAGCACCCTCGTCGGCACGGCCGGCCAGGCGGCGAGCGGCCACGGCTCGTCCCACTCCGCGCTGACCTGCTCCCGGCCGTGCGCGGGCGCCTCGGCGACGATCCCGGCCGGCACGCCGTTGTAGAACTGCTGTTCCTCGCTGAGCCCGTCCGGCTCGCGGTAGCCGGTGTTGCCCCACCAGTCCCCCGGCTTCTCGCCGGGCCGCGGAATCATCGGGGTGAGCAGGACCAGGAGGCGCACCGGCAACCGGTCGGCGACCAGCGGTGCGGTGAACGCGCCGTACGAGTGCCCGACCACTACGAGGTCGTCCCGGTTGCCGACGGCGTCGATCACCGCCTGGCGGAAGTCGGTGAACCCCGCCGACCTGTCTCCGATCGGCAGCTCCGGCACCACCGCGTCGTGACCCCGGGCGGCCAGCTCGGGAACCAGCAGGTGCCAGTCCCACGCGCTGCCCCCGCCGCCGTGGATGAGCACGAACGTCGTCATGCCCGGACCCTCCCACACCGGTACGACAAGCCGTGATTGTCAGTGCGGATACGCCCGGGGCACGCGGGCGGCCCGCAGCTCGTCGCGGAACGCCTCGATGCGGGTGATGACCTGGCGCCGCCCGATCGTGTTCTCGATCCGGTCGAGGTAGAGACAGCGGGCGGCGAGCCGGGGCAGGTCGACCGAGAAGTAGATCGCCATCAGGGGGTTGACGAACAGGTCGCCGTCGCCGGTGCGCCGACTGAACCGTACGTCTCCGAACGCGCCGCCGGTGGCGGCGGCGATCTGCCCCTGGACGATGCTCGGCCGGTGCGGGGTCGCGGCCTGGGCCTGCGCGACCGCCTCTCGGTAGAGCACCGCCTCACGGCTGGAGCCGGGAATGGACAGCGCGCCGAGGTAGCCGCCCTCCCGGTCGAGGGCGGCCAGGTTCTCCAGCACCTCGACGTGGTTGACGCCGTCGTGCGCGTTGATGCCGAAACCGAGGCTGCTCACCAACCGGATCGGCACGTCCAGCCCGGCCACGGCGGCCAGGCTGGTGATGTCCTCCACCGGGGTGCCCAGGCCGCTCTCGTCGCCGCGCAACAGGATGTCGGTGCCGCCGTCGACGAGCACGATCGCGTCGACGTCGAGCCGGTCGACCAGGTGCCGGTACGCCTCGCGCAGCGTCTGCACGCCCAGCGGCGGGAAGGCGTACACGGTCGACGGCAGGTCCCGGCCCGCCAGCCAGCGGGCCAGGTGCCCCTCCGGGAAGTACCAGTCGGGGCTGAGGGTGTCCGGCCGGATCGCCGCGACGTGCTCGTCCACCCACACCTGCCGGTCGAGCAGTTCCAGCTCCGAGAAGGAGAGGCTGGCCAGGTGCACCCGCTTGCCGGCCTGCCACAGGGCTAGGGCCAGCGGCAGGCCGGCGTAGACGTCGAAGCCGCCACCGGCGCCGGCGATCAGGACGTCGCGCGCCGGAGCCAGTGCGGCGAACAACGGCGGAACGGCCAACGTGTACGCGGCGGTGTCGGTCACCAGATGATGATCTCCGCTCGCGCGCGGGCTCGCTGCCCCGTGGCCGGCCGGTCGAGGGCCGGGACCCGCTCGTTCAGGCCGGGCGGCCGAACGTGACCGCCTCCCGGACCAGCTCCGGCGCGTTCTCCACCAGTTGCGCGTCCGGCCGCGCGCCGAGCGCGTCGTTCACTGTGGAGAAGGCGAGCCGGAAAGCGATCAGCGTGGTGGCCTCGAAGATCTCCCGGTCGTTCAGGCCGGCGTCGCGCAGGCGTTGGGTGTCGGCCTCGGTGGTGGCGTTCGGGTCCGTCACGACCCGGCGGGACCAGTCGGCCAGCGCCGTCTCCCGCTCGGACAGGGCCGCCTCGTCGCCGCGCAGCACCGCGGCGGCGGTCTCCTCGTCGCTCATCCCGGCCAGCCGGACGCCCCAGGCCAGCGAGCAGTACGAGTCGCCCCGCCCGGCTGCGGTGGCGGCGACCAGCACCGCCACCTCACGCGCCGACAGCGTGGACGCGGACAGCAGTTCGGCGCGCGTGTTCTGGAACGACATCAGCACGTCGGGTCGCCAGCACCAGACGCGGGTGAGGTTGTTGACGTAGCCGTCGGAGGAGAGGTCCTCCTCGTACGCGGCTTTCGCCGCCGGGCTCTGCGGCGGTTCGGGGAGGAAGGCGGCGCTCATGCGGGCAGTCTGCGCCACCCGGGCGCCCCCCACTGGCTGATCAACGACAGTACGATCCGCTGATGATCCGGGCGGTCTTCTTCGACGTGGGCGGGACGATCCTCGACGAGACGCGCGAGTTCGCGACGTGGGCGGACTGGCTGGGCGTACCCCGGCACACGTTCTCCGCGGTCTTCGGCGCGGTGATCGCCCGAGGGCTGGACTACCAGGAGGTGTTCCGGGCGTTCCGGCCGGACTTCGACCTCACCGCCGAACTCGCCCGCCGGGTCGCGGCCGGTGACCCGGAGTCGTTCGGCGAGGAGGATCTGTACCCGGACGCGCGGGCGTGCCTGACCGCCCTGAAGGACCAGGGTCTGCGCGTCGGCCTGGCCGGCAACCAGCCGGAGCACGCCGAGGCGACGCTGCGGACGCTGGACCTGCCGGTGGACGTGATCGGCACGTCGGCGGCCTGGGGCGTGTCGAAGCCCGCGCCGGAGTTCTTCGACCGGGTGGTCCGCGAGAGCGGCGGCGACGCGGCGGCGATCCTGTACGTCGGTGACCGGCCGGACAACGACGCCGCGCCCGCGATGGCCGCCGGCATGTCGGCGTGCCTGATCCGGCGCGGGCCGTGGGGGCACATCCTCGACATGCCGGACGTGGCCGACCGGTGCCTGTTCCGCATCGACTCGCTGCACGAGCTGCCGGACCTGGTGGCGCGGCACAATGCGGCGGGCGGCTAGGCCGGGGCGTCACCGGTCACGGAGACCCGCGTCCGATGGTGGCGCGGCGACTCGATCTCGTCGACCACCGCCACCGCCAGATCGGCGTACGACAGGGGCGCCGACGCCGGGGCGCGCTCGCCGCCGAGGCGGTACCGGCCGGTGCGGGTGCCGGCCACGTCCAGCGCGGCGGGTGGGGTGAGCACCAGCCAGTCGACTGTGGTGTCCGCCGCGCGGAGCCGGTCCAGGCCGGCGGCGTGGCTGAGCGCGAACGGCCGCAGCTCGGCGGGCAGCACGGCCGGGTCGTCGTAGAGGGGCCGGCCGTGCGCGTCGATCAGGGTGGCGAACAGGCCGATCGCCACGAGCCGGGGCACGTCCGCGCGGGCCAGGCCGTGCAGCAGCGCGTCGGCTGCCCGGACGAAGAAGTCCGGATCGAGGCCGGCGGCGGCGAGCGCGTCCGGCCCGGACGCCGGGCTGACCGCGTGGACGACGGCGTCGTGCCCGTACCCGATGGAGGTGACCGTCTCCGGGTCGGTGACGTCGCCGCGTACCGCGGAGGTGAGGTCGGGATGGCGGGCGGGGTCGCGGACGACGGCGGTGACGCGGTGGCCGCGGCGGTGGGCCTCGGCGGTGACGGCGCGGCCGGCCCGGCCGCCCGCGCCGAAGACGGCGATGCTGGTCATGGCGCGACGGTAGGACGCGGGGTGCCGGTTACCGCAACGGTACCGGGTTACGCTCGGGCGGTGACGCCGCTCGATCCGGACATGTTCCACCCCGCCTGTCCGTCGCGGATGATGCCGTTGCAGATCGGCGACAAGTGGACCGCGATGGTGGTGCTGTGCCTGGAGCACGGGCCGCGCCGGTTCACCGAGTTGCGGGCGCCGCTGCGCACGATCACGCCGAAGGTGCTGGCCGAGACGTTGCGGGCGATGGAACGCGACGGGCTGGTCACGCGGACCGCCTACGACGAGAACCCGCCGCGCGTGGAGTACGCGCTGACGCCGCTGGGGCGAAGCCTGCTGACGCTGGTCGCGGCCGCCCGGTCGTGGAGCGAGGCGCACCTGGACGAGTTGCTGGCGGCCCGCCGGTCGCACGATTCGCGGACGTCGTGACGGCGCCGGCCGGCACCGGGCGTGGCGGGCTGCGGAGGTTCGTTGCGAACGTGATGACGAACGTGCTCGCGAACCTCATCGCGGCGGCGATCATCTACGTGCTCGCCGCGGCCGCCGGGCTGCTCCCCCGCGACCCGGCGCTGATCCTCGCGGCGTTGTTACTCGTCGGCCTCGCCGCTGCCATGATCCTGATCTTCCTGATCAGTACGGACGCCTTCGCCGACAAGGAGGACATCCTCGGCGGGTGGATGGCGATCTCCCTCGGTGCGCCGATCCTGACCGCGGCCGTGGCGTACGCGTTCCGTGAGGGCGATCCGGCGGCGGGGGTCGCGGGCGGGCTGATGGGCGCGGGGCTCACCGGCGCAGGCGTGGCTTTGCTGGTGGCCGGACGGCGGCTGCGGCGGGCGGCCGATCCGTCGCCCGACGGCGAGCAGCAGGCGGCTGAGCCGCACGCCCGGCCTTAACGTCGTACCCGTGGCATAGCCTTCCGGCCATGGGAACCGCCGAGCTGATCGTGCCCGACGCGGAGGCGCTGCGCGCGTGGTTGTCCGCCCACCACGACACGTCGCCCGGCGTCTGGCTCGCCCTGACCCGCAAGGGCGGCACGCTCACCACACTGACCTGGCAGCAGGCGGTCGACGAGGCGTTGTGCTTCGGCTGGATCGACGGGCAGGCCCGCAAGCGTGACCACGAGAGCTCCTGGATCCGGTTCACCCCGCGCCGGGCCCGCAGCTCCTGGTCGCAGC
>NZ_JAGPXV010000461.1:0-4873 GCF_018070405.1 Micromonospora sp. D75 | reverse complement strand
CGTCCTGGTGGCGCTTGCGCTCGGCGCGAGCGCGGAGCTGGTCGGCCGCCCGGAGCTGTGGGGGCTCGAGGTGGGCGGCGCCGCCGGGGTACGCCACGTGCTCGACCTGCTCCACGCCGACCTCGACCGGACGCTGACGCTGGCCGGCGTCACCGGGCCGGCCGACCTGCGCGACGACCTGGTCGCCACGGTGGCGTGCGGATGAGCGCCCTGATCGTCCTGCTGGTCCTGGCCGGGATCGGGTGGACCGTGCCGTACTGGCTGCCCCGCACCGTGGTCCGGCTGCGGGAGTGGGTGTTCGTCAGAGTCAACGGTGTCGAAGGCGTTCCGGTGCCGGGCCCCGTCGTCGGCATGGAGCACTTCGAGCGGGTGTACGCCGATCCTGCGGCGGACGGACGCAGCCGCGGGGCCGGGCTGTCGGACCTGTTCTGGTACTGGCTGGCGCCAGGACCGCACATGCACCAGGAACATCTGGAGCCGGGGGAGCGCTACCGCACCGTCGCCGCCACGACCCGGCGGGTGCTCGCGGTACGCCGCGAGCGCTGCGACGCTCTCGCCACCGCCGCCACCCGGCGGGTGCTCGACCGGTTGCCGGCCGACCGGACCAGCCACGTCCGGCTGCGTGACCTGATGATGCCGGTCTGGGCCGAGGTCTACTACGAGCTCGTCTTCGGCGAGGCGTGCCCGCCGCACGCGCGGGCGCTGATCGTCGCCAACGCCGACGACGTGGTCAGCGGGCTGAAGTGCACCGGACTGCGGCACATGCGCCGGCGCGAGCGGCTGACCGGGTATCTGCGCGACCGGATCGAGGCGGGCACCTGCCCGGTGACGCTGCCGCCGCCGTTCACTGCCCAGGAGACGGCCTGGTATCTCCAGGGCGCGTTCTTCAACACCGCCGTGGTGCAGATGTCCGAGGCGATGGCGCACGTGCTGCTCGCCCTCGCCACGCACCCCGACGTGCAGCGCGGACTGGACGGTGACGACGCGCTGGACCGGGTGATCGACGAGACGCTGCGGGTGCACCCGCTCTTCGGCGTCGCGCACCGGATCACCTCGGCGCCGATCACGCTGCCCACCGGCGTGTCGCTGCCGGCCGGAACGGTGCTGCTCTTCAACTACCTGGCGTTCCACCGCGGTGGGGCCGCCGGTGACGACCGGTTCGACCCGGACCGGTGGCTGACGCTCAAGCGCGGCGACGCGCACTTCATCCCGTACGGGGTCACCGCGAACCGCGCCTGCCCGGCCCGCGGCGTCGCGCCGGTGATGATGCGCGCCGCGACCCGCGAGGTGCTGCGCCGCTACGTGCTGACCTCCTCCGTCTCACACACCCGGTCGCTGCCCAGCCGGGGCCCGGCGTATCTGACACCGGTCGGGAGCCCCCCGCCGGGGCGGCTGCGGCTGGCCGCGATGCGGTCGCGGGACCGGTGGGCCGACGTGGGCCGCAGTATCCGGCAACTGGTGTTCGGCACCTGGATGGTGGTCGACGCCCGCCGGCAGCGGTTGTGCACCGACTACTTCGAGAGGGCTGTCCGATGACACCAACGGAGCTGGCGCCACGGTTCTTCATCGCGGTCACGGTGATCCTGATCTTCTGCAAAGGGGTCGCGTGGCTGCTCGGCAAGGCGGGCCAGCCCGCCGTGGTCAGCGAGATGCTCGCCGGCGTACTGCTCGGCCCGTCGCTGCTCGGGCTCCTCCTGCCGGACGTGCAGAACGCCCTGTTCCCGGCCCCCCTGCTCCCGGTCCTCTACATCGTGGGTCAGGTCGGCCTGGTGCTGTTCATGTTCCAGGCCGGATACGCGTTCAGCAGCCATCGGGTCACCGGGCTCGCCGGCACCGCCGGCGTGATCTCGCTGGCCGGGGTCACCGCGCCGCTGCTGCTGGGGGCGCTGCTGGTGCTGGTGACGGCGGGCGTTGTGCCGATCCAGGCCGACGGGACGTCACTCGGGGTCTCGGCCGCGTTCGTCGGCGTCGCCCTGGCCATCACCGCGTTCCCGATGCTGGCCCGGATCATCACCGAGAAAGGGCACGCCGGCACCCGGCACGGCACGCTCGCCCTGGCCAGCGGCGCGATCGACGACGTGGTCGCCTGGATCATGCTGGCCGCCGTGCTGGCGGTCGCGTCCGGCCGGGCCGGTCCGGCGATCGTCACCGCGGGCGGAGCGGTCCTGTTCGGGCTGGTGCTCTGGTTCGGCGGGCGTACGGCCGCCGCCACGCTGATGACCCACCGGGCCCTCAACGACCGCGCCCGGCTGCTCGGCACCGTCGCCCTGCTGTTCCTGGTCGCCTGGTACACCGACGAGATCGGGCTGTACGCGGTCTTCGGCGCGTTCGCGGTCGGCGTGGTGATGCCGCGCACCGACAACACCGACAAGGTGGTGGACACGCTCACACCGGTCGCCGCGACGCTCTTCCTGCCGTTGTTCTTCACCTACTCGGGCCTGCGTACGGAGTTCGGCCTGCTCGCCTCGCCGCCGGTGCTGTTGTTCGCGCTGGCCTGCGTGACGGCGGCGATCGCCGGCAAGTTCGGCGCCTGCTGGGCGGCGGCCCGGCTGCGGGGTGAGCCGTCGAGCGTCGCGATGCGGGTCGGCGCGCTGATGAACGCCCGTGGCCTGATGCAGCTCATCGCGCTGAACGTCGGGCTGGAGGCGGGCATCGTGAGCCCCGCCCTGTTCACCGTGCTGGTGCTGGTCGCGCTTGTCACCACGCTGATGACGACGCCGGCGCTGAGCTGGATCGAGCGCCGGGAGGCGCGGCAGCCCGACGGCGTACGGACGCCCGCGCTGGCGGTTTCAGATAGTTGAAGAGGCAAGTACTGACGCTTCCATCGTCAACCATCTATGAGATCGTTAACATATGCGGGGCGGAACATCGAACCGGCTGTTGCTGGTCGAGGACGACGCGGATCTGACCGAGATGCTCACCGAGACGCTCGGCCACGAAGGCTACCTGGTCGACCAGGCCTTCGACGGCCAGCGCGGGCTGCATCTCGGGCTGACCCGCCCGTACGACGTGATGGTCATCGACCGGATGCTGCCGGCGCTCGACGGCCTCGACCTGGTCACCCGCCTGCGCGCCCGGGCGGTCCCGGCCCGGACCTTGATGCTCACCGCCCTCGGCACCGTCGACGACCGGATCGCCGGGCTGGACGCGGGTGCCGACGACTACCTGGTCAAACCGTTCGACCTCGACGAACTGAGCGCCCGGGTCCGGGCGCTGTGCCGGCGCCGGCCCGAGCCGACCGACGTGCTGCGCATCGGCGCCGGGCGACTCGACCTGGGACCGCGCGAGGCGGTGCTGCCCGACGGCACCCGGGTGGCGCTGTCCACCCGCGAGTTCGAGCTGCTGCGGGTGCTGGCGGCCCGGCCGAACGCCGTCCATCCGCGAGCCGTGCTGCGCCGTAAGGTCTTCGAGGAGGCTGCCGGCGCGTCGATAGTGGACACGTACGTCTACTACCTGCGGCGCAAGCTCGGCCGCGCGGTGGTACGCACCGTGCACGGTCTCGGCTACCGCCTCGGGACCCTCTGATGGAGGCGGTCGAGAAGGCGATCGTCAGACGGGCCCGGCTACGGATCGGCCTGCTCGTCGGCCTCACCATCGGCGGCCTGCTCCTGCTGGCCGGCGGCATCTCCTACGCGGTCCTGGTCCGCGGCCAGGAGGCGCAGATCCAGCGTGAGCTGGCGTGGGGCACGGAACACGGGACGATCGCCGGGCCGCCCGCATGCAGTTGGATCTTCCGGTACGACGGCGCCACCGTGCTCACCGGCGCGAACCCGCCGCCACCGGGCTTCCCGTTGCACGACACGCTGGCCACCGTGGCGGCGAACCGGACCACCGAGATCACCACCGTCGCGCGTAACGGCACCACGTACCACGTACGCACCGAGGCGCGCGGCGACACCGTCGTCCAGGCGGTGTTCGACGCCCGCTTCCAGCTCTCCGACCGCCGGCACCTCCTGCTCGCGTTCAGCCTCGCGGCGGCGGCCGGGCTGCTCGCCGCCGTGCTCACCGGTGTCCTCGTCGGCCGCCGTGCCGTCGCGCCGCTCGCGGAGGCGCTGACCCGGCAGCGCCGCTTCGTCGCGGACGCCAGCCACGAGCTGAGGACGCCGATCGCCCAGGTGCACACCCGGGCCCAGCTGATCGCGCGCCGGGCACGCAACGACGGCGCCGCCACGAACCTGGACGACCTGGAACGGCTGATCGGCACCACGCGCCGGCTCGGCGAGATCGTCGACGACCTGCTGCTCTCCGCCCGGCTCGCCGCCGCGCCCGCCGACCGGGAGCCGGACCCGCCGGTCGACCTCACCGCGCTGATCGGTACGACAGTCGCCGCCGAGGGTGACCGGGCAGCCGAGCGCCAGGTCACGCTCGTCCTGGACGTCCCGGGTGACCCGCTGCCGGTGCCGGGTGTCGAGTCGGCCCTGCGCCGGGTCGTCGGCGAACTGCTGGCGAACGCGCTCGCCCACACCCCGGCGGGAGGCCGGATCACCGTGACGTTGCGGGCGGTGGACAACGCCGCGGAGTTCGTGATCGCCGACACCGGCAAGGGCTTCGACCAGGCGGACGCCCGGCGGATCTTCGACCGGTTCCACCGTGGCGCGGGCGCCGGAGACCGCCGCTTCGGCCTGGGACTGGCGCTGCTTCAGGAGGTCGTCACGAGCCACCACGGCACAATCGAGGCGGAGGGTCATCCGGGCCGGGGAGCCCGCTTCACGGTGCGCCTTCCCACGGCGGGATCGTCGGCTACCACGGGTCGGGCCGCGCGGATCAGGAACCTTCGGATGTGGCAGCTCGGCGCCGGTACGTGATCGCCGGACGGGACGGATCGCCACACCGGGACGCCGCGTGGTCGCGCCCCGCGCCCCGGCCGCCCCCG
>NZ_JAGPXV010000460.1:0-4898 GCF_018070405.1 Micromonospora sp. D75 | reverse complement strand
GTCGGGCGGGAACCGGATCGGATCGGCCGCCTCGACGGCGTGCCGGCCGCCGCCCGGGACCAGGCCAACCGGCTGCTGCTCGGCGACCGGCGGGAGCAACTGCTCGTCCGGCGGCTCGCGCTGCTGCGGCCGCTGCCGGCCGGACCGTTGGAGGCGTCCCGGCGGGTCCGGCTCGCCGGCGTCGAGGCGGCGCTGCGCGGGCTGAACCGGCTGAGCGAGCGGCTCGCCGCGCCCGGGCTGCCGCGGGCGTACCTGCTGGGGCTGGACCCGCGCGGCGACGGGCGCGCGGTGGTGGCGCTCGGCAACCCGGACCGGTCCGCCGCGGTGCTGACCTACGTCCCGGGCATGACCTCGGACCTCGCCGACGCGCCGGACGAGCTGGGCCGGGCCGCCCGGGTGCTGCAGCGGTGCGCGGCGCTGGGGCCGGGCGAGGAGGCGGCGGCGGTGCTCTGGCTGGACTACGACGCGCCCGACTTCCTCACCGAGGCGGCCGGCCCCCGGCAGGCCGAGGACGCCGGACCGGCTCTGCACCGGTTCCAGGAAGGGCTACGCGCCGCACACGAGGGTTCGCCGGCCCGGCAGACGGTGCTCGGGCACAGCTACGGCTCACTGGTGGTCGGCGCCGCCGCCCGGGACCACGGGCTGAGCGCGGACGCGCTGGTATTCGTCGGCTCGCCCGGCGTCGGCGTCGACCACGCCACCGAGCTGCGGATGCGCGCCGGCGAGGTCTGGTCGTCGACCGCGCCGGACGACGTGATCCGGCTGGCGCGTCCGCCGGACGAGCTGGCCCGCCGCGCCCTGCTCGCCGGCACGCCGCTCGGCCCGGCGCTGGCCGTGCTCGACCCGCACGCCGAGCGGCTCTGGTTCGGCGCCGACCCGAGCGCGCCGGGTTTCGGCGGGCGGCGGTTCCCGAGCGCCCCGCACGGTCACACCGGCTACTGGGACCCGGACAACCCGGCGCTGGACGGGATGGCCCGGATCGTGCTGGGCCGATGAGCCGCCCGATGCCGTCCGGCGGCCGTCCCAAAGGATCCGGGAGCCGCCCGGGGCGGGCCGGAGACGGCGCGGTCCCTCCCCCCGGCCGACGGGTGGAGGGACCGCTGGCGAAAAGCGGACTACTCGACGGTGACCGACTTGGCCAGGTTCCGGGGCTGGTCCACGTCGTGCCCGCGGGCGGCGGCGATCTCGGCGGCGAGCACCTGCAACGGCACGGTGGTCACCAGCGGCGCCAGCAGTGTCGGCGTACGCGGCACGTAGATCAGGTGGTCGGCGTAGCGGACCACCGCCTGGTCGCCCTCCTCCGCGATCACGATCGTGCGGGCGCCCCGGGCGCGTACCTCCTGGATGTTGGAGACGACCTTGTCGTGCAACATGCCCCGGCCGACCGGCGACGGCACGATGCAGATCACCGGGGTGCCCTGGTCGATCAGCGAGATCGGGCCGTGCTTCAGCTCACCGGCGGCGAAGCCCTCGGCGTGCATGTACGCCAGCTCCTTGAGCTTCAGCGCGCCCTCCAGCGCCACCGGGTAGCCCACGTGCCGGCCGATGAACAGCACCGTCGGCTCGGACTTCAGCTCGCGGCCCAGCTCGCGGACCGGCTCGATCCGGTCCAGCAGCTCCCGCAGCTTGCCCGGCATCTCCTGGAGCTGGGCGACCACCGCGCCCACCTCATCGGCGAACTTGATGCCGCGCACCTGGGCCAGGTGCAGGCCGATCAGGTAGCAGGCGACGACCTGGGTGAGGAACGCCTTGGTGGAGGCGACGGCGATCTCCGGGCCGCCGTGGGTGTAGAGCACGGCGTCGGACTCGCGCGGGATGGTCGAGCCGTTGGTGTTGCAGATGGCCAGCACGCGGGCCTTCTGCTCCTTGGCGTGGCGCAGCGCCATCAGCGTGTCCATCGTCTCGCCGGACTGCGAGATCACCACGATCAGCGTGGACCGGTCCAGCACCGGGTCGCGGTAGCGGAACTCGCTGGCCAGCTCCACCTCGCAGGGGATGCGGGTCCAGTGCTCGATGGCGTACTTGGCGACCAGGCCGGCGTGGTAGGAGGTGCCGCAGGCGACGATGAAGATCTTGTCGACGTCGCGCAGGTCCTGCTCGCTGAGGCGGACCTCGTCGAGGGCGATCTCGCCGGTCTCGGTGAGCCGGCCCAGCAGCGTGTCGGCGATGGCCTGCGGCTGCTCCTCGATCTCCTTGAGCATGAACCAGTCGTAGCCGCCCTTTTCGGCGGCCGACGAGTCCCAATCGATGTGGAAGTCGGTGCCGCTGGCCGGCTGACCGTGGAAGTCGGTGATGTCGATGCTGTCCGGCGTGATCAGGACGATCTGGTCCTGCCCCAGCTCGACCGCGTCCCGGGTGTGCTCGATGAACGCGGCGACGTCGCTGGCCAGGTAGTTCTCGCCGTCGCCCCGACCGACGACCAGCGGCGAGTTGCGCCGGGCGCCGACCACCGCGCCGGGGATGCCGGCGTCGACGGCGAGCAGCGTGAACGCGCCCTCCAGGCGCCCGCAGACCACGCGCATGGCGGCGGCGAGGAGCTGCGGGCTGTCGGTCTCGCCGGCCGCGCGCAGGTCGGCCAGCGCGCGGGCGATCAGGTGCGCGGCGCACTCGGTGTCGGTGTCGCTGGCGAACTCGACGCCCTCGTCCTCCAGCTCGGCGCGGAGCTTCGCGAAGTTCTCGATGATGCCGTTGTGGATCACCGCGACGCGGCCGTCCGGGGAGAGGTGCGGGTGGGCGTTGCGGTCGGTCGGGCCGCCGTGGGTGGCCCAGCGGGTGTGGCCGATGCCGGTGGTGCCGTCGCCGATGCCGATCGGGCTGGCGGCGCAGTCCTCGGGGTTGTCGGCCGCCCGCTCGGAGAGGACCTTCTCCAGGTTCGCGAGCTTGCCGGCCTTCTTCTCGGTCAGCAGCTCGTCCTCGCAGACCACGGCGACACCGGCCGAGTCGTAGCCGCGGTATTCGAGCCGCCGCAGTCCGTCAAGCACGATGCCGAGCGCCGGGCGGGCACCGGCGTAACCCACGATTCCACACATGGTCCGCAGCCTAACCGAGTTTCGCTCATCGCGCGTGCTCGGAAGGCCGGTTAACGATCACTGAATTTGAGCGAACCGAACACCGGGGTTGCTATGTCGGACAACGCACCAGCCGGGATCATCTGCCGTTTGCGTACCGGTTCGGGACGTGCCGCGCACCGGGCGGACCGGGTCCACGCGGGTGGCCGCCACGGCCTACATTGGGGCCGGGCTCCGCCCCCGGGCCCATCGTTCCGCGGGCGTCCGCGCCGTACCCCTGTGAGCTGAGCCGATGTCCGAGACGACCCCTTCCCCCGAGCCGACCTCCGGACCGGTCGACCCGACCGCCGCGCCGGTGACCCCGCAGCCCTCCACCTGGACGCCGCCGGACCCGCTGGCCGCTCCGCAGCCGTGGACGCCACCCGAGCCCTGGTCGCCGTCGTCACCGTCGCCCTGGAGCGCCCCCGGCGCCGAGGCCGGTCACCCTGGTCCGGCGGGCGGCGCCGAGGGGCGGCCGGCGGGCGATCCGGGCCGGGCCGCTCCGGCCGACTCGCCGGGCGCCGGCGACCAGGGCCAGCCCGGGACGCCGGGCGGGCCCGCGAGCCCGGACGCACCGCAGTGGCCGGCCCAGCCGGGAGCACCGGGCTGGCCGGCGCAGCCGGGCACCCCTGGCTCGTCCCCACCGCCGAGCGCCTACCAGCCCGGCACGTATCCGCCCGGGCCGTTCCCGCCCACCGCGTACCCGCCGGGGCCCTACCCGCCGCCGTACGCGTACCCGGGGATGCCGCCGCGCCGCAGCGGCGGCGGTTGGGCGGTCGGGGTGGTGGTCGGCATCGTCACCGTCCTGGCGCTGATCGTCTGCGGCTGCGTCGGGCTGGCCTTCCTCGGCAGCACCATGGACGACGGGTCCGCAGCCGGCACCGGGTACGAGGAGCCGATCTACGGCGAGCCCGGCGACTGGACCGACGACCCGAGCGCGCCCCCGGCGAGGCCGGCGACCACCCCGTCCGGCGGCCCCGGCAAGTACACAGTGCTGTACGAGGTGACCGGCTCCGAGGGCGACGCGGAGGTGCAGTACTACGACGCGAACGGCGACTTCCACCAGCTCAACCTGGTGGACTCGTCCTGGCGGCTGAGGTTCACCACGAACAACCGTGAGCGGGTCCAGATCGTCACCATGCCCGGAAGCGCTGCTGGGTTGACCTGCCGGATAACCATCGACGGCAAGGTCGTCTCCCAGAAGTCGGGAAGGTGGGGCGTGACCTGCTTCGGCTGGTGAGCCCGTGGTGGCGGGCCGTAGGCTCGCAGCCGTGACGACGACCGATCCCCTGGTGGCCCGGATGCGGCCGTTCGGCACCACCGTCTTCGCCGAGATGTCCGCGCTGGCCGTGCGTACCGGCGCGGTCAACCTCGGGCAGGGCTTCCCGGACACCGACGGCCCGCCGGAGATGCTCGCCGCCGCCGCCGAGGCGCAGCGACCCGGCCACACCCAGTACCCGCCCGGCCCGGGCATCCCCGCGCTGCGCGTCGCCGTCGCCGAGCACCAGCGACGGTTCTGGGACCTGGAGTACGACCCGGACGGCGAGATCGTCGTGACGGCCGGCGCGACCGAGGCGATCGCGGCGAGCATCCTCGCGCTGTGCGAGCCGGGTGACGAGGTGATCTGCTTCGAGCCGTACTACGACTCGTACGCCGCCTCGATCGCGCTCGCCGGAGCGGTGCGCCGCCCGGTGACGCTGCGGCCCGGCGCCGACGGCAGGTACGCGTTCGACCCGGGCGAGCTGCGCGCCGCGTTCGGGCCGCGTACCCGGCTGGTGCTGCTGAACTCGCCGCACAACCCGACCGGCAAGGTCTTCACCGCCGACGAGCTGACGACGGTGGCCGAGCTGT
>NZ_JAGPXV010000046.1:0-17596 GCF_018070405.1 Micromonospora sp. D75 | reverse complement strand
ACTTTCTCCCGGCATTGTCACAGGTCCGACCCGGTCCGTGTCGAGCGCCTGCCGTCGACCGTGACCATACGGTGTCGTACGCCCTCGATGACCGGATCGGCGCGGGGACGCACCGGCGGATCCCGATAGGTTTGGGGGCGTGCCACTGGTCGCCGCCGCAGTCTGCCCCCATCCGCCGCTTATCGTGCCCGAGCTGGCCGGCGCCGCCGCGCCCGAGCTGGACGACCTGCGCGCCGCCGCCGACGCCGCTGTCGCACGGCTGCTCGCCGCCGGGCCCGAGGCGGTCCTGCTCGTCGGAGCAGGGCCGGAGACCGTCCGGTTCAACGCCGCCGACTGGGGTTCCCTGCGCGGCTTCGGGCTGGACCGGCCGGTGCGGCTGTGGAAGATCTCCTGCTCCGGCGCGGAGCGCCTGCCGCTGAGCCTGACCGTCGGCGCCTGGCTGCTCAACCGTTCCGGCACCGAGCTGCCCCGCCTGGCCCGGTCGGTGGCCCACGACGCCACACCGGCGCAGTGCGCGGCGTTCGGCGCGAGCCTGATCGCCGACGACGATCCGCGGGTCGCGCTGCTCGTGCTCGGTGACGGGTCCGCCTGCCGCGGCGTCAAGGCGCCGGGGTACGACGATCCGCGCGCCGAGGCGTACGACGAAGGGGTTGCGGTTGCCCTGGCCGACGCGGACACGGCGGCGCTGCGCGACCTGGACCCGGTGCTGTCGGCGCAGCTGCGGGTTGCCGGGCGCGCGCCGTGGCAGGTGCTGGCCGGAGCGGCCCGGGCGGCGGGCGGCGACTGGCGTGGTGACGTCAGCTACCAGGACGCGCCCTACGGCGTGGCCTACTTCGTGGCGAACTGGGAGCGGGCATGACCGTCGTGGCGGTGGTCGGGCCGACCGCGGCCGGGAAGTCGGCGCTGAGCATCGCGCTGGCGCACGCGCTCGGCGGCGAGGTGGTCAACGCCGACTCGATGCAGCTCTACCGGGGCATGGACATCGGCACCGCGAAGCTGACGCCGGCCGAACGCGAGGGTGTGCCGCATCACCTGCTGGACATCTGGCCGGTGACCGAGCCGGCGAGCGTCGCGGAGTACCAGGCGCTGGCCCGCGCTGCCGTCGACGACATCCTGGCCCGGGGGCGGGTGCCGCTGCTGGTCGGCGGCTCCGGGCTGTACGTGCGGGCGGTGCTCGAACAGTTCGAGTTCCCCGGCACCGACCCGGCGCTGCGGCAGCGGCTGGAGGCGGAGCTGGCCGCTGTCGGCCCGCTGCCGCTGCACGCGCGGCTGGCCGAGGCGGACCCGGGGGCGGCGGCGAGCATCCTGCCCACGAACGGACGGCGGATCGTGCGGGCGCTGGAGGTGATCGAGCTGACCGGCGCGCCGTTCACCGCGTCGCTGCCGTCGCCCACGCCGTACTACCCGTCGGTGCAGCTCGGCGTCGACCTGGACACCGCGTCGCTGGACGAGCGGATCGCGCTGCGGGTGGACCGGATGTGGGCCGACGGCCTGGTCGACGAGGTGCGGGCGCTGGTCGGCGAAGGGCTGCCCGAGGGGCGTACGGCCAGCCGGGCGCTCGGCTACCAGCAGGTGCTGCGGTTCCTGGCCGGGGAGCTGACCGAGGCCGAAGCGCACGAGGAGACCGTCCGCGCGACCCGCCGGTTCGTCCGCCGGCAGCGCTCCTGGTTCCGGCGCGACCCGCGCGTGCACTGGCTGGACTCGGCGTCGCCCACGTTTCTCGACACTGCCCTGCGGGTGGTCGCCGAGCATCGGCCATGATGGGGGCGTGGAGTTCACAAAGGGTCACGGCACCGGCAACGACTTCGTCATCCTGCCCGACCCGGACGGCACCCTCGACCTGACACCCGGCCTGGTGGCCGCGCTCTGCGACAGGCGGCGCGGCCTCGGCGGCGATGGCGTGCTGCGCGTCGTACGCGCCGCCAAGCACCCCGAGGGCGTCGCGCTCGCCGGTGAGGCCGAGTGGTTCATGGACTACTGGAACTCCGACGGCTCGTTCGCCGAGATGTGCGGCAACGGGGCCCGCGTGTTCGTCCGCTACCTGCTGGACCGTTCGCTGGCCGCCGCCTCGTCCTCGTCGTCCTCGTCGTCCTCGTCCTCGTCGGGCGGGACGCTGCCCATCGCCACCCGCGCCGGTCTGGTGCGGGCCCGGGTCGAGGGCGCGGACGTGGCGGTCGAGATGCGCCGCCCCCGGCTGTACGACACGGCGACCGCCACGCTCGGCGGGCTGACGCTGCCCGGTGCCGCGGTGGACGTCGGCAACCCGCACCTGGTGTGCGCGCTGCCCGCCGCGCTGGAGCTGACGGGCCTCGACCTGACCCGCGCGCCCGAGGTGGACGCCGGGACCTTCCCGGCCGGGGTGAACGTGGAGTTCACCACGCCCGGCGAGCCGGTGACCGGCGCCGACGCGCACGTGCTGATGCGGGTCTACGAGCGCGGCTCGGCCGAGACACTGTCCTGCGGCACCGGCGCGTGCGCGGTCGGCGCGGTGGCGTTGCGCGACGCGGGGCTCGACACCGGCACGGTGGCGGTGGACGTACCGGGCGGACGCCTGACGGTCACGGTGACAGCCGACTCCTGCTGGCTGTCGGGCCCGGCGGTCCTGGTGGCGACCGGCACCCTGACCCCGTCCGCCCTGACCCCCTGACCGCGCCCTCTCCGTCTGCGGCGCCCCCCTTCGCGGTTGATCAAGGAGTTTGCGGGGGATTTCCGGCGTCCCAGTGACACGAACTCCTTGGTCAACTTGGGGTGTTCGCGGCCCTGGCACGCGGGGCCTTGTCCGTACCATCCCGCCCTGGCGCGCTGCCGCCCGGCATGATCAACACCGGCTCGCCGAAGTGGTGGTGTCGCGGAGCCTCTGATGGCACCACTTCGGGGAACTGGTGTTGATCAAGGGCGATGATGCCGCCACTTCGGGGAAGTGGAGTCGAGCAAGCCGGGGTGAGGGGGCATTTGTCCGACTTGCTCCCCTCGGGGTGGGGCGCTGTTGTGGATCTTGGAGGATTAGGGTCCCTCTGGCCCCTATGAGAGCCCTTTCCTTCCAAGATCTCGCGTGGACGCGCGTCGGGCGACGCGCGTCCACGCGGGTGCGGGTGGCGTGCGTAGCCGAAGAAGTGCGCGCGTGTGCTGAGAAGAGCGTCTGAGCCGGGCAACTCGCGTGCGGTGGAAGCCACGCCCCTGTCCCGGAAGCTGCTGGTGTGCCCGAATCGGCACGTGCACCCAGAAGCCGTGCGCGTGCCCGGAACACGCGCGCTCGTGTCTCCGACCGGGCAGGGGCGTGCCCCGCGAGGAGGCGCTGCCCTGCGAGGAGGCGCTGTCCCGCGAGGAGGCGCTGCCCTGCGAGAGGGCGCCGCGAGCGGGAGGAACGCGTCAGGGGGTGGCGCTGGCGTTGGCGGCGATCTCGGGCAGGTCCGCCGGGCCCGGGTCGGCCGCCGGCGCCGGCGTGGCGGCCGGGTTCTGGGCGGCGGCCCGCACCGCGGCGGCCACCGCCGGGGCGACCCGGGAGTCGAAGACGCTCGGCACGATCACCGTTGGGTTGATCTTGTCTTCGCCGACCACGTCCGCGATGGCCCGGGCGGCGGCGAGCGCCATCTCCTCGGTGAACTCCTCGGCGTGCGCGTCGAGCATGCCGCGGAACACGCCGGGGAAGGCGAGCACGTTGTTGATCTGGTTGGGCTGGTCGGAGCGGCCGGTGGCGACCACGGCGGCGTACTTGCGCGCCTCGCGCGGGTCCACCTCCGGGTCGGGGTTCGCCAGCGCGAAGACGATCGAGTCCTTCGCCATGGCGGCGACGTCCTCGCCGGTGAGCAGGTTCGGCGCGCTCACGCCGATGAACACGTCCGCGCCGCGTACCGCACCGGCCAGGTCACCGGAGTAGTTCTCCTTGTTGGTGTTCTCGGCCAGCCACTGCCAGGCCGGGTTGAGGTCCGGCAGGCCGCGGTGCAGGGCGCCCTGGCGGTCGTACGCGATGATGTCGCCCACGCCCTGGCGCAGCAGCAGCTTCATGATCGCGGTGCCGGCCGCGCCGGCGCCGGAGACCACGACCCGGACGTCCGCGAGCTGCTTGCCCACGACGCGCAGCGCGTTCGTCAGCGCGGCCAGCACGCAGATCGCGGTGCCGTGCTGGTCGTCGTGGAAGACCGGGATGTCCAGCGCCTCGCGCAGCCGGGCCTCGATCTCGAAGCAGCGCGGCGCGGCGATGTCCTCCAGGTTGATGCCGCCGTACGCGGGCGCGATCGCCTTGACGATCGCCACGATCTCGTCGGTGTCCTGGGTGTCCAGCACCACCGGCCAGGCGTCCACCCCGCCGAAGCGCTTGAACAGGGCGGCCTTGCCCTCCATCACCGGCAGCGACGCGGCCGGGCCGAGGTTGCCCAGGCCGAGCACGGCGGTGCCGTCGCTGACCACGGCGACGGTGTTGCGCTTGATGGTGAGCCGGCGCGCGTCGGCCGGGTTCTCCGCGATGGCCATGCAGACCCGGGCCACGCCCGGGGTGTACGCGCGGGACAGCTCGTCGCGGGTACGCAGCGCGACCTTCGGGGTCACCTCGATCTTGCCGCCGAGGTGCAGCAGGAACGTGCGGTCGGAGACCTTGCGGACGTCCACCCCGTCGAGCGCGGTGAGCGCGTCGACGACCTGGTCGGCGTGCCCGGCGTCGGCGGTGTCGCAGGTGAGGTCGACGATCACGTGCGCGGGGTCGGAGTCGACCACGTCCAGCGCGGTGACGATGGCCCCGGCCTCGCCGGCGGCGGTGGTGAGCCGGCCGATGGAGGAGGCGTCGGCGGGTACCGCGATCCGGATGGTGATGGAGAATCCGGCACTCGGCAGTCGTGTGTTGGCCACGAGAAACTCCTCCGTCGGCGCTGAGCGGCTCGACTGGCATTTCTACTCGCCCGCGCAGGTCGCCCGGCATCCGCCCCCGCTACCGGTCAGTAGCGTCACGGGCATAAGGCAGGTGCGCCGGGCGTTGTCACATGTCAGGATTGCTGTCACGCGCCGAAAATTCTCGGCGATGCACATAACGGACAGGAGACGCAGTTTGCGCGAGCAGGAGACCTTCCATCCCTACACCGACGACGAGCTCGAGGCCACCACGGGCGAGTACGAGCTGTCGGAGCGGCAGGCGCTGCGGCGGGTCCCCGGCCTCTCCACCGAACTCACAGACATCACCGAGGTCGAATACCGCCAGCTGCGGCTGGAGCGGGTCGTCCTGGTCGGCGTCTGGACCGAGGGCACCCAGACCGACGCCGACAACAGCCTCACCGAACTGGCGGCGCTGGCCGAGACGGCCGGCTCGCAGGTGCTCGAAGGGCTGATCCAGCGCCGGCACCGGCCCGACCCGGCCACGTACATCGGTCGCGGCAAGGTCGACGACCTGGGCGCGGTGGTGCTGTCCACCGGCGCCGACACCATCATCTGCGACGGTGAGCTGTCGCCGTCGCAGCTGCGCAACCTGGAGCAGCGCACCAAGGTCAAGGTGGTCGACCGGACCGCCCTGATCCTCGACATCTTCGCCCAGCACGCCAAGAGCAAGGAGGGCAAGGCGCAGGTCGAGCTGGCCCAGCTCGAATACCTGCTGCCGCGCCTGCGCGGTTGGGGCGAGACGCTGTCCCGGCAGACCGGCGGTAGCGGTCGCGGCGGTGGCGCCGGCGGCGGCGTGGGCCTGCGCGGTCCCGGTGAGACCAAGCTGGAGACCGACCGTCGGCGTATCCGCCACCGCATCGCGCGGCTGCGCCGCGAGATCAAGAGCATGGCGACGGTACGCCAGACCAAGCGCTCCCGGCGCACCCGTAACGCGGTGCCGGCGGTGGCCATCGCCGGCTACACCAACGCCGGCAAGTCCAGCCTGCTCAACCGCCTCACCGGGGCGGGCGTGCTGGTGGAGAACGCGCTGTTCGCCACGCTGGACCCGACCACCCGCCGCGCCACCACGTCCGACGGGCGGCTCTACACGCTGTCCGACACGGTCGGCTTCGTCCGGCACCTGCCGCACCAGATCGTTGAGGCGTTCCGCTCGACGCTGGAGGAGGTCGCCGACGCGGACCTGGTCGTGCACGTGGTCGACGGCACCCACCCGGACCCGGAGGAGCAGGTCCGGGCGGTACGCGAGGTGCTCGCCGAGGTGGGCGCCGACCGGCTGCCGGAGCTCCTGGTGGTGAACAAGACCGACGCCACCGACGAGGAGACGATGCTGCGGCTCAAGCGGCTGTGGCCGGACGCCGTGTTCGTCTCCGCGCACAGTGGCCGCGGGATCGACGAGCTGCGCGAGGCGGTCGAGCGCCGGCTGCCCCGGCCGGCCGTCGAGGTGCGCGTCGTGCTCCCGTACGACCGGGGTGACCTGGTCGCCCGGGCGCACCGGCAGGGTGAGGTGCTCAGCACCGCTCACCTGCCCGAGGGCACGCTGCTGCACGTACGGGTGGGCCAGGGGCTCGCCGCCGAGCTCGCGCCCTACCGGGCGGGGGATCGGCTGACCAGCGACGAGCGGGTGGGCGCCGGACGGTGAGCCGTCCGGCGTCACCCGCCGGAAACCCGCGTCGTGCGACACTGAGCGTCATGCGGCACGTTGTCTCCTCGGTCACGCTCGCGCTCGGCCTGGTCGGCGCGGTCGTGGCGCCGGCCGGGCCGGCCCCGGCGGCTCCCGCCGCGGCCCCCGTGCTGGCCGCGGCTCCCAAGAAGAAGTGCACGGTCGAGGACAACCGCCTCCGTGAGCTGTCCGGCCTGATCGCCACCAGCAGCGGGTACGTCGTGATCAACGACGGCACCGACGACCCCAGCCGCAAGCGGGTCTTCTACCTGGACGCCAAGTGCAAGGTCGAGAAGGAGGTCCGGTACTCCGGTGACGGGCCCTTCGACACGGAGGACCTGGCGCTCGGCCCGGACCGCAAGACCCTCTGGATCGCCGACACCGGCGACAACGTGGAGAAGAAGACCCGCCGGGAGCGGGTCGCGGTCTGGACGATGCCGCTCAGCGGCGCGAAGCAGCCCGTGCTGCACCGGCTCAGCTACCCGGGCAAGGAGCCGCACGACGCGGAGGCCCTGCTCGTCGGCGACGACAACATGCCGCTGGTGATCACCAAGGACCTGTCCGGCAAGTCGGAGATCTTCACGCCGACGGTGAAGCTGAAGACCGCCGGCGACCCCGAGCCGATCCCGATGAAGAAGGTCGGCGAGGTCACGCTGCCGAAGACCGACACCGAGAACAAGCTCGGGTCGCCCGGGCGAGCGCTGGTGACCGGCGCGGCCCGTTCACCCGACGGCAGCAAGGTCGTGCTGCGCACGTACGCCGACGCGTTCGAGTTCGACGTGTCCGGCGGCGACATCGTCAAGGCGCTGACCACAGGTAAGCCCCGGATCACCCCGCTGGCCGACCCGTTCGGCGAGGCGATCTCGTACACGCCCGACGGCAAGTTGTTCGTCACCGTCTCCGACGGCGGGACGCTGGACGACTCGGATCCGATCGACATTCTCAGCTACACGCCGTCCACCAGTGGCGCGGAGGCGCTCCCGAACGGCGGCAAGGCCGAGACGAAGGCGGCCGCCGAGAAGTCCTGGCTCGAAGGGCTCTCACTCGACGAGATCACGTACCTGATCGCGGCGGTCGGGGTGATCGGCGCGCTCCTGGTCGGCGCGGGCGTCTTCGGGATCCTGCGGTCGCGGCGCAAGCCCGCGCCGCGGGCCGAGGAGCCGGAGCGCAGCGGCGAGTTCCCGGTGAACGGCGGGTTCCCGTCGGCGGAACGGCCGGAGGCACCGCGCGGCGGGGTCTACGGCGGGGGCCAGGGCGGCGTCTACGGTGGCGCGGCGAACGGCGACCGTCCGCCCTCGGGCGGCGTCTACGGCGGTGGCCGGCCGGGTGGCGGCGTGTACGGCGGCGGCCCTCAGGAGGGCGGCCGTGGCCAGGGCGGTGGCCGTCCCCCGGGCGGCACCCGTCCGCAGGGTGGTGGGGTGTACGGCGGTGGCGCCCCGGCCGGCGGCGGAGGTCGCGGTGGCGGTGTCTACGGCGGTGGCCAGGGCGGCGGCGGCCAGGGCGGTTCGGGTCGTGGCGGTCAGGGTGGCGGCCCGGGCGGGCCCGGTTACCGCGGGCAGCCCGGTGGCGGGCCGCGCGGAGGCGGCGGCCGGGCCGAGCCGCCGCGTCGCGGCCAGGACCCGCGTGGCGCGCGCCGCGACGACGGCTACGACGATCGGGGTCAGTACGGCCCGGTGTCCGGTGGTGGCCGGGAGTACCGGGGCGACCGCTACTGAGACGACACGGAAAAGGGGGTGACCGCGACGGTCACCCCCTTTCCGCTGCTGTGGGGTCAGATGCGGCGCAGCACCGCCACCACGCGACCCATGATGGTGGCGTCGTCGCCGGGGATCGGGTCGAAGGCCGGGTTCTGCGGCATCAGCCAGACGTGCCCGTCCCGCCGCCGGTAGGTCTTGACCGTCGCCTCGCCGTCGAGCATCGCGGCGACGATGTCGCCGACCTCGGCGTTGGGCTGCTGCCGGACGACCACCCAGTCGCCGTCGCAGATCGCCGCGTCGAGCATCGAGTCGCCCTTGACCTGGAGCATGAAGACCTCGCCCTCGCCGACCAGCTCGCGGGGGAGGGGGAAGATGTCCTCCACCGCCTGCTCGGCCAGGATCGGCCCACCGGCGGCGATGCGACCCAGCATCGGCACGTACGCCGGGGTGGGGCGCTGCGCGCGGGCGGCCTCGTCGTCGGCCTCGCCCGGGGCCCGGACGTCGACGGCGCGTGGCCGGTTCGGGTCGCGGCGCAGGAAGCCCTTCTTCTCCAACTCCTTGAGCTGGTAGGCGACGCTGGACGGGGAGACCAGGCCGACCGCCTCACCGATCTCGCGCACGCTCGGCGGGTAGCCGTGCCGCTCGACCCAGGTGCGGATGAACTCCAGGATCCGCCGCTGCCGGGCGGTCAGGTCGACGCTCGTCGGGTCGGGGAAGCTGCTCACCACCGGCGTGACCGGGCGTACCGCCGCCGGGGCGGTGCGGCTGCGGGCGGCGCGGGGGCGGCGGGTCGCCGGAGGACCCGCCCCGTCGTTCGGCTGCGGGTTCTTCTGCCGGCTGGCCCGGTCCTCGGTCACGTCCGTCCCTCCCTGGTCGGCGCTGGGGTGCCTCGTCGGCTCGTGGTGCGTGTGGTCTGACCGTATAGGTGAGATCGGTCATTTTCAAACATCTGTACGACCTGCTGTCGGCGTGTCGTGCCGAATTCCTGGATTTCCGAACTGTTGTTCTGATAGAAGGGTACGCCGCTCGTACAGATGTTCCATTGCGGCGGGCCGTGTCCAGCGCGGGAGGCCGTCCGTTGGGCTCCTCGGCGGGGTCGGGCCGACCGTGATTCTGATGACGCGCCGGACACGCCCGCCAACTTGACCTCGCTTGGGGTTCGGCATACGGTCGACCCCTAGATGTAGTAGTCACACGGGCGTAAGTCGCCCACAGGTTGGGTTCAACTACCGAACGCACTCCCGCACCGCGCATCCGGCGACGGTCATCGGACGATGACTCCGCCGTGCCGACGTGTGCCCGGGAGCCGGTAGGTGTGCCCGCGATCGACGCCAGGAGGTCGGGCCCATGCGCTGTCCGTACTGCCGGCACGCCGACTCCCGGGTGGTCGACTCGCGGGAGGCCGACGACGGCCAGCTCATCCGGCGGCGGCGGTCCTGCCCGGAGTGCGGCAAACGGTTCACCACCGTCGAGGAGGCGGTGCTCGCGGTGGTCAAGCGCAGCGGGGTGACCGAGCCGTTCAGCCGTACGAAGATCATCGGCGGGGTGCGCAAGGCGTGCCAGGGGCGGCCGGTCGACGACGACTCGATCGCGCTGCTGGCACAGAAGGTCGAGGAGACCGTACGGGCCAAGGGGGCGGCCGAGATCCCCAGCCACGAGGTGGGCCTGGCCATCCTCGGCCCGTTGCGCGACCTCGACGAGGTGGCCTACATGCGGTTCGCCAGCGTCTACCGGTCCTTCGACTCGCTCGCCGACTTCGAGCGGGAGATCGAGACGCTGCGGGCCGCCGCGCGCGCCCGGGAGGGCGCCGGTGCCGGTGCGGCGGACGCCGCCGGCGCGATCAGCTGACATTTTCGGGTTTCTGACAGGTACACGAGGCGCGGTGGGTGACCGTGCCGACGAGGGGGGCGAGGGCGTGACGACCAGCAGGTCACGGAACAAGGCCGGGGCGGGGCTGAAGATCGAGCGCGTCTGGACGACCGAGGGGGTGCATCCCTACGACGAGGTCACCTGGGAGCGCCGCGACGTCGTCATGACGAACTGGCGGGACGGCTCGATCAACTTCGAGCAGCGCGGGGTGGAGTTCCCCGAGTCCTGGTCGGTGAACGCGGCGAACATCGTGACCACCAAGTACTTCCGGGGCGCGGTGGGGACCCCGGAGCGGGAGTGGTCGCTGCGGCAGCTGATCGACCGGGTGGTCGACACCTACCGCACCGCCGGTGAGGAGTACGGCTACTTCGCCACCCCGGCCGACGCCGAGGTGTTCGCGCACGAGCTGACCTGGATGCTGCTGCACCAGGTGTTCAGCTTCAACTCGCCGGTGTGGTTCAACGTCGGCACGCCGTCGCCGCAGCAGGTCAGCGCCTGCTTCATCCTGTCGGTCGACGACTCGATGGACTCCATCCTCGACTGGTACAAGGAGGAGGGGCGGATCTTCCAGGGCGGCTCGGGCGCCGGGGTGAACCTGTCCCGCATCCGTTCCTCGAAGGAACTGCTCTCCTCCGGCGGCACCGCCTCCGGCCCGGTCAGCTTCATGCGCGGCGCGGACGCCTCCGCCGGCACCATCAAGTCCGGCGGCGCCACCCGGCGCGCGGCCAAGATGGTCATCCTCGACGTCGACCACCCGGACATCGAGGAGTTCGTGGCGACCAAGGCGCGCGAGGAGGACAAGATCCGCGCGCTGCGCGACGCCGGGTTCGACATGGACCTGGGCGGCGCCGACATCGTCAGCGTGCAGTACCAGAACGCCAACAACTCGGTCCGCGTCTCCGACGAGTTCATGACCGCCGTGGAGAACGGTGGCGGCTTCGACCTGCGCGGCCGGCTCGACGGGCAGACCATCGAGACGATCGACGCGAAGAAGCTGTTCCGCACCATCTCCCAGGCCGCGTGGGAGTGCGCCGACCCGGGCCTGCAGTACGACGACACCATCAACGACTGGCACACCTGCCCGGAGACCGGGCGGATCACCGCGTCGAACCCGTGCTCGGAGTACCTGCACCTGGACAACTCCTCGTGCAACCTGGCCTCGCTGAACCTGATGAAGTTCCTGCGCGCCGACGGCGGCTTCGAGGTGGAGAAGTTCGTCAAGTCGGTCGAGTTCGTCATCACCGCGATGGACATCTCGATCTGCTTCGCCGACTTCCCGACCGAGAAGATCGGTGAGACCACCCGCGCCTACCGGCAGCTCGGCATCGGGTACGCCAACCTGGGCGCGCTGCTGATGGCCTCCGGCCTGCCGTACGACTCGGAGCAGGGCCGGGAGGTGTCCGCCGCGATCACCTCGCTGATGACCGGCACCGCCTACCGCCGGTCCGCCGAACTGGCCGGCATCGTCGGCCCGTACGACGGCTACGCCCGCAACGCCGAGCCGCACAAGCGGGTCATGCGCAAGCACGCCGCCGCCAACGACGCGATCAAGCCGACCGGCACCGTGGGCACCGCCGTGCAGCGCGAGGCGACCAAGCAGTGGACGCTGGGCAACAAGCTCGGTGACAAGCACGGCTGGCGCAACTCGCAGGCCAGCGTGCTCGCCCCGACCGGCACCATCGGCCTGATGATGGACTGCGACACCACCGGCGTCGAGCCGGACCTGGCGTTGGTGAAGTTCAAGAAGCTGGTCGGTGGCGGCTCGATGCAGATCGTCAACCAGACCGTGCCGCGCGCCCTGCGCAGCCTCGGCTACCCCGAGGAGCAGGTCGAGGCGATCGTCGAGCACATCGCCGACCACGGCCACGTGGTGGACGCCCCGGGCCTCAAGCCGGAGCACTACCCGGTCTTCGACTGCGCCATGGGCGAGCGCTCGATCGCGCCGATGGGCCACGTGCGGATGATGGCGGCCGTCCAGCCGTTCATCTCCGGCGCCATCTCCAAGACGGTCAACATGCCGGAGCAGGCCACCGTCGAGGACGTCGAGAAGATCTACTTCGAGGGCTGGAAGCTCGGCCTCAAGGCGCTGGCGATCTACCGGGACAACTGCAAGGTCGGCCAGCCGCTGTCGGCGGCGAAGAAGAACAAGAGCACCGTCGAGACCCAGGCCCCGGCCGCCGAGCCGGAGAAGGTCGTGGAGAAGGTCGTCGAGTACCGCCCGGTGCGCAAGCGGCTGCCGAAGAAGCGCCCGTCGGAGACCATCTCCTTCTCGGTCGGCGGCGCGGAGGGCTACCTCACCGCCTCGTCGTACCCGGACGACGGTCTCGGCGAGGTCTTCCTCAAGATGTCGAAGCAGGGCTCGACCCTGGCCGGCGTGATGGACGCCTTCTCGGTGGCCATCTCCATCGGTCTCCAGTACGGCGTCCCGCTGGAGACGTACGTCAGCAAGTTCACCAACATGCGCTTCGAGCCGGCCGGCATGACCGACGACCCGGACGTGCGGATGGCCGCCTCGGTGATGGACTACATCTTCCGTCGCCTGGCGCTGGACTTCCTGCCGTACGACCGCCGCGCCGAGCTGGGCATCTTCACCGCCAAGGAGCGGGCCGCCCAGCTCGCGGCCGAGGCGGAGGCGGAGGCGAGCGGTGCGGACCTCACCGCGATGGCCGCCTCCGCCCCGGTCGAGGCGCCGGAGCCGAAGACCGGCCCGGTCGCGCAGCCGGCGCAGGAGATGGCCGACGTCGCCGCGGTCAAGCCCGCTCCGGTGGTGGGTTCCAGCACGGAGCTGCTGGAGGCCGTGATCGGCAAGGCCGCCGACGCGCCGCTCTGCTTCACCTGCGGCACGAAGATGCGGCCCGCCGGTAGCTGCTACGTCTGCGAGGGCTGCGGCTCCACCAGCGGCTGCAGCTGACGACCGACCGAAGACGCGAGCGCGGCAGGACCCCCCTGCCGCGCTCGCGCGTGCTTTGGCGAGTCGGGCTCAGCGCAGGGTACGGAGGAACACCTGCCACGGCTGACGCCCAAAGCGCAGAACCGGGCCGGACGCATCCTTGCTGTCGCGGATCAGGATGCTCCCGTTGACTGCGGCAATCTCAACGCACGCTCCGCCGTTGTTGTCGCTGCGACTCGATTTGCGCCACTTGATGCCGATCCGGTCTGTCATGCCACCTCCATTTCCTGCCAGCGCCTGGCACGAGCACCGCCGAGGTGGGCGCTCAGCGCAGGGTGCGGAGGAACGCTTGCCACGGCTGACGCTTGAAGCGTAGAACCGCGCCGCCTACATCCTTGCTGTCGCGGACTTCTACTGCCTGGTCGGCGTATCTCGCTTCGACGCAGGCTCCGTTGGTGCCGCTCCGGGTGCTCTTGCGCCACTGCGAGTCCACGTCCGCCTCCTACTCCACGGGCAGCGCGCCTCGGATTGCTTTGATCATTGCCGCCGAGTCGGTTGGCGACAGGGCCGCGGCGCGCAGGCTGTTGAACACCACCGTACAGCGGCGCACATCCTCGCCCTCCGCGTAGAGATCGCCCGTCAAACCCTCGATGTACACCACGCTGGGGCCGTCAGCGAAGTTGAGGATGTGGAAGCTCGACAGCATGGAAGCGTAGGCACCTTCCCGGAACGGGATCACCTGGACCGTGACGTTCCATCGGCTGCCGGCGTCGAGCAAGGCGGTGAGCTGGTCGGCCATGACGGCTGCACCACCGATCTGGCGGTGCAGGACTGCTTCGTCCAGTACAGCTACCAGGCGGAGCTTGCCCGACGAGATCAGCTCCTGGCGGTGCGTCCGGACGGCGACTCGCCTCTCGACCGCCTCGGGTGAAGGTTCGAAGGCATCCTCCGCCATCATCGCCCGCGAGTATGCCGGTGTCTGGAGCAGGCCCGGCACGACAAGCGTCTCGAAGGTCTGCACCTCCTCGGCTGCGGATTCCAATCCGATGTACTGCCGATACGACGAGGGTAGATCCCCGTATTTCGCCCACCAGCCGCGCTGCTTCCCGGTGCGCGCCATCGACAGCAGCGTGTCGCGCAGTTCGGCATCGGTGACGCCGTAGCGATCAAGCAGCGCGTTGAGCGCAGGGCCTTTGATACCGACCCGACCGGCCTCGATGCGGCGCAGGGTGCTCGCGGTCACCTCGATTGCCGCCGCTGCTTCCTCGGCGGTGACATCGGCCTGCTCTCGCGCTTTGCGTAACTGCGCCCCGAGCTGGAAGCGAACGAAGGTCGGACTTTCCATGCCGGTGATTGTGCCGCCGGCCGGCGTGCGGTGGACACGCGACACGCCCGCACGACATGCGCGCACATCGTTGACTGACTGAAAATGCGCGCGCAAAATTACCCGCGCATGAACAAAGTAGGAGGCGGCATGCGTGCTCGTGTGTCGTACGAGGAGTACGTGTTGGCGGTCGCGCTGACCCTCGCCCGGCGGCACCGTCCGGTGTGGTCCTGGCGACGCTGGCGGTGGATCTGCCGCTGCGGTGCGGAACTGCCGTGCCGCGCACGCCATCGCATCCCGATCCGTCGCGGCCACTGGCCGGGTGAGGAGCAGACGTGACGGAGCCGCAGGTCCGGCAGATCCTGTCGGTACACGTACCCGGCATCGACGGCTTCTGCACGGGGTGCCGGGCATGGTGGGCGCGTCTGTGCCCGTACCCCTGTCAGCAGGTCGAATGGGCGGCCCGCAGGCAGGCGCGGACCGCCACCCGGCGCTTCCTGGACGGCCTCCGGTGACCACCCACGGGCCGGTTCTTCCGGTGTGGAGCTGCGGTGGGTGTGGCGCTCCGTGGCCCTGCCCGACGCGGCGTCGCGAGCTGCGGGCCGAGTTCGCCGGAGCGCCGGTGTCGTTGAGCTTGTACATGGGGTCCTATCTGGTGTGGGCGGCGGAGGATCTGACCTGGGTACCGGCCGGGGTGTTGCATCAGCGCTTCCTCGGGTGGGTGCGATGAGTGTCATTCGGCCGGGCGACGAACGGTTCCACTACTGCGACGGCTCGCACCGGTGGGTGCCGCTCGATCCGGACTTTGACCAGGAGGTCTGGGAGGCCATGGTGCGCGAGCACCAACAGCGGCACCTGGAGGAGATCTCCCGAGGGCTTCGTCCCCGTCGGCCCAAACTTCCGTAGGTGCCCACTGTCACAGCCCATCGCGTACGCGAGCTGGAATGCTCGGGGGATGAGCACGACCGACATCTATCGGGTCTTCGCCGAGCGTGAGACGCGCGGCGTGTCCCCGGCGTACGAGCGGTTGTCGCGGGTGGTCGCCGGTGACCCGGAGTTGCTCGCCCTGCTCGACACGCTGCCGCCGGCCAAGCGTCAGCCGAACCTGCTGTTCGGGGTGGTGCGGCTGCGCGGCGGGCCGGTGGACGACCCGGCGGCGTTCCGCGCGTACGTGATGGGGCACTGGCCGGACGTGGCGGCGCAGATGCGGGTGCGGGCGACGCAGACGAACGAGGCGGGACGCTGCGCGGCTCTGCTGCCGGTGCTCGCCGCGTTGCCGCAGCCGCTGGCGTTGCTGGAGGTCGGCGCCTCCGCCGGGCTGTGCCTCTACCCGGACCGGTACGCCTACCGCTACGGCGATCGGCGGATCGGCGACGGCGAGCCGTTGCTCGACTGTGACCTGACCGGCACCGAGCCGCCGCAGCGGCTGCCCGAGGTGGTGTGGCGGGCCGGGCTGGACGTGAACCCGCTCGACGTCACCGACCCGGCGGACCGGGCCTGGCTGGAGGCGCTGATCTGGCCGGAGCACCGGCACCGCCGGGACCGGCTGCGCGTCGCGGCGGCGGTCGCGGCGGCCGATCCGCCACTGCTGGTACGCGGGGACCTGGTGGACGACCTGCCGGCGCTGGCCGAGCAGGCCCCGGCCGGGGCGACGCTCGTGGTGTTCCACAGCTCGGTGCTCTACCAGGTGCCGAAGGCGCGCCGGGACGCGTTCACCGCGCTGGTACGGACGCTGCCCGGTCACTGGATCGCCAACGAGGACCCGTCCGTGCTGCCGCACGCGGCGCTGCCCGAGCCACCCGCCGAAGGCTTCCACAACGTGCTGGCCCTGGACGGCCGCCCCCTGGCCTGGACCAGAGGCCACGGCCAGGCCCTCACCTGGCTCCCCACCCCCACCCCAACCCCGAGCGCGTGATCATGAAGTTGGCGGTGCGACACGCCGACGCGGCGACCGTCAACTTCATGATCGAGGGGTGGGGCAGGTGGGTGTGAGCGAACCCGGGTGGCTGGTGGAGACGCGAGCCGCGTACGACACGGTCGCCGAGGACTACGCGCGGCTGCTGCCCGACGTGGTGGAACCACCGCTGGACCGGGCGCTGCTGGCCGCGTACGCCGAGACGGTCGGGCCGGGCCGGCCGGTGCTGGAAGTGGGCTGCGGCACCGGTCGCGTCACCGCCCACCTGCACCGGCTCGGCCTGGACATCGGCGGCGTCGACCTGTCGCCCGGCATGGTGGCGGTGGCCCGCCGCGCGTACCCGGAGCTGCGTTTCGAGGTGGGCTCGCTGACCGAGCTGACCGTGCCCGACGCCTCGCTGGCCGGGCTGGTCTCCTGGTACTCGATCATCCACCTGCCACCGGAGCTGCTGCCCGGGGTGTTCGCCGGTTTCCACCGGGCGCTCGCCCCGGGCGGTCACCTGCTCCTCGCGGTCAAGGCCGGTGACCGGTGCGTACGGCTGGAGCGGGCGTACGGCCACGACGTCGCGTACGACGTGCACTGGCTGCCGCCGGAACGACTGGCCGCGCAACTCGCGACGGCCGGGTTCACGGTCTCGGCGACGCTGGTCCGCGCGCCGGTCGCCACGGAGCGGCAGTCCCAGGCGTTCCTGCTGGCCGAGCGGACCATCCGTGGGGGATGTTAAAAGGGGGCCCCTCCTATGCAGAAAACGTTAAGCAGGGGCCCTTCCTTACACTTCAGCGGTGCGTGACGAGCTGGCGGACCGGCCGCTTACCGAACCGCACCCGTCGCGGCTGTCGCCGGATCACCCGGGGCGGGACCGGATCCTGGCCGTGCACGCCGCCGCCCTGGCCGCCGGGGAGGCCGGCTACCTGGACCCGGAGACCGGACTGTTCGTGCTCAGCGCGGGCTTCCTGGCCCGGCGAGGGACGTGCTGCGGGCGAGGATGTCGGCACTGTCCGTACGTAACCGATTAGGGGCTTCCGTCCCCGCGCGGGCACGCCGTACGGTGTCCGACGGAACTCCGGCGGGTCGGACCCGCCGCCGACCGCGGAGGTCTCCCGTGCGTGCCCGAATCTGGCTGGCCGTGCCGGCCGTCCTGCTCGCCGCCGGCTGCGCCGAGGAAGCCCCGACGGTCGACGTGCCGACGGAGCCGCGCCCACCGGTCGCGGTCGCGGCCGCCTCCTCGGGCGGCGCCTGCCGGCTGCTCGACTTCGCGGTGATCGCCGAGCACACCGGTGGCGAGTTCGACGTGGCCGCCGCCACCGAGCGGGGCGACACGCACACCTGCGTGGTGCGCGCGGCCGGGGCGGTGCTGCCGGAGCTGACGCTGTCGGTC
>NZ_JAGPXV010000459.1:0-4903 GCF_018070405.1 Micromonospora sp. D75 | reverse complement strand
GACGCAGAGCGAGGGCACGCCGAGGCGGCCGTGGTCGTCCGGGCGCCAGCGGGTGGAGTCGGGGCCCCAGGGGTAGCGGATGTGGTGGACGAACTCGCCCTTGACGCCGAACGAGAGCTGCTCGAAGTCGTCGTGCGAATGGGGGGACAGGCGCAGCGGGTCCCGTGGCGTGGGTTCCTCGGCCAGAAAATTGATCATCATGTTGGTGGTGCGGAAGATACGCCCGAACCGGCCCGGCTCGATCGGGTGCTCGGCGAGCGGGTACACCCGCAGGCGGAACCCGTCCACCGGGTCGGGCCAGGCCACGAGCGGCGCGCACCGGGGGTCGGGCTCGCGGTACGCCGCCGCGTTTGCGGCCGCCCCGGCCAGATCCGGGGCGACTGTGGAGAACACCCGGATCACCGGGCCGTCGGCGAGCGCCTCGACCACGCTGTCGCCGGGCGGCACCACCACGAACGCCTCCTGCGCCACCTCGGCGGAGCCGTCGCCGGCGCGCACCCGTACCGGGGCGCTGCCGGAGTACATCAGCACCGCGTACTCGTCCGGCTGCGCGGAGCGGGCGAACCGGTCGCCGGTCACCGCCTCGGTCCAGGAGAGCACGAGGTGCTGGCCGCGTACCAGCCAGGTCCGGCTGCCCGCCTCGGTGACCGCTGTGGGTGCCGTGTCGTACAGCGCGAGGTACTGGGCCGGGCGGACGGGCGTGGACGGGTCGACAGTCCGCGACGGAGCCGCCGCCAGTTGCGACCGGATGTCGTCCTTGGCATACATGGTCATGTCATCAGTCCCTGCGAGGTGTCGGTGGCGTCAACGGCTGATGTTCCGGCCGCCCTTGAGGCCGAGGATCGCCCGGGCCTCGTCGGGCGTCGCGATCGTGCGGCCCAGGTCCTGGACGATCGACCGGACCTTGCGGACCTGCTGCGCGTTGCTGGTGGCGAGTTCGCTCTTGCCGATGTAGAGGTTGTCCTCCAGCCCCACCCGGACGTGCCCGCCCAGCCACGCGCTGTGGGTGCAGAACTGCATCTGATGCCGGCCCGCGGCGAACGCGGAGAAGTGGTAGTCGGCGCCGAACAGCTTGTCGGCGATGGCGATCATGTGGGTCAGGTTGGCGTGGTCCGCGCCGATGCCGCCGAGGATGCCGAAGACGCCCTGGATGAACAGGGGTGGCCGGGCGAGACCGCGATCCACGAAGTGGGCCAGGGTGTAGAGGTGCCCGATGTCGTAGCACTCGTACTCGAAGCGGGTGCCGCCCTTCTCGCCGATCTCGCGCAGCGCGTACTCGATCTGGGCGAACGTGTTGATGAAGGGCTGCCGGTAGGTGTTCTCGACGTAGGGCTTCTCCCAGTCGTGCTTCCACCGGCTGACCCGGTCCGCGATGCCGGAGTAGACGAAGTTCATCGACCCCATGTTCAGCGAGGCGAGTTCGGGGCTGAACCGGGCCGCGGCGGCGAGCCGTTCCTCGATCGTCATCGACGAGGCGCCCCCGGTGGTGATGTTGATGACCGCGTCGCATCGTTCGACGATCGGGGGGATGATCTGCTCGAACGTCTCCGGTTCGAACGCGGGACGTCCGTCCGGGTGCCGCGCGTGCAGGTGGATGACCGCGGCGCCGGCCTCCGCCGCCTCCAGCGACGACCGCACCACCTGCTCGGGGGAGAGCGGAAGGTGGTCGCTCTGCGAGGGCACGTGCACGGACCCGGTGACCGCCGCGCTGATGATGACCCTGTCCGCCCTGATCACGACGGGCTGTCCTCCAGACCGAGCAGGTAGGCCGGGTTGCCGGCGATCATCCGCCGGACGTCCTTCTCGGACACCCCGTGGTCGAGCAGGCGCTGCACGAGGTAGATGTAGCCGTCGACCGGCAGCGGGTTGCCCTGCTGGCCCAGGTCCGAGCCGATGGTGGTCCGTTCCGGCCCGACGCGCTCGATCCAGCGCACCAGCTGCTCGATCGGCCAGCCCGGCTTCGGGACGCCGGGGTGGTACATCGCGATCTCGTGCTCGACGTACGCCCCCATCCGCAGCAGCTCCTCGATGTCGCCGTCCGAGGCGCCCACGATGAAGTCGGGGTGCTGGACGAGAAGCCGGCGCACGCCCTTGTCGACGGCGACCGTGAACAGCGCCTTCATCGAGTCGGCGTCGAGGTGGCCGCCGGTCAGCAGCGCGTCGGCGTCCGCGACGACCTCGACGACCTGCTCGGTCTGCGCGGAGACGGACCCGCTGTCGTCGAACACCGAGACCTCGCTCTCCAGCAGGTCCAGGCCCGAGGTCGGGAACCCGTGCTCGTGGCTGTGGTGCTCGATGTGCTGGCGCGCGGACACGGTGGGCGCCCAGACGCACCGGCCGCCCATCCGCAGGCTCATCGCGACGGCCGACGGGTTGATGCCGCCGACCTCGGAGTTCAGCGCGACGCCCCCGTAGACCGGCGTCGGCGCCTCCTTCAGCCAGGGCCCCATGGCCAGCAGGTCCATGACGGTGTTGTGGTGGTGCGACTTCACCAGCAGCGCCCGCACGCCGATGCGCGCGGCGTCGTACGACGCCTCGACGTGGTTGATCCGCCGCGGGAACGGGCTCGGGCCGGAGTGGCAGTGCAGGTCAACCGTGCCATCCAGAACCTTCAACAGCCCTGGCGGGACCGGCTGGTGACCTTTCGAGACGCCCATCGACTCCTCCTGTTCGTCCCATGAACTTGGCGTTCAGCATACGGACGAGCATCGGTCGTGTCCATGGGTGGCCGAGCGGCGTAACAGCTGCGCCAGGCCCGCGAAAGGACCATTGTGTTGCGTGCGGGTTACCGGTTATCGTCCGCATACCGAAAGCGGGAGCTCGCAAAACGAACGCCCGATCTCGGGCCAACCATCGGTCGTGCCGGATCCGCCCAGCGCCAGCGCCTCGTCGGCGTGCTCGTCGAGGCGTCGAACGGAAGAGCCGTCGTTCGCATCGTGCATGCCTTTGCCCGCATGCGAACTTTCGCTTGCCCTGGACCGGGCCCTGGAAATGGATGCGTCCGGTAAGGAGGTGACGATGAGCGCCGATCCTGACCCCCAGCGAACCGGCCCCGGGCCGGCGACGGTGGAGACGGATCGCACCATGATCCAGTCCATCGACCGGGCGGCGAACGTCCTCGCGCTACTCGATCAGCACACCCGGAGTCTCGCCCCCGGCCTGGTGGCCGAGCGCCTCGGCCTCAACCGCACGACCGCGCACCGCTATCTCCAGTCCCTGCAACGGGCCGGCTTCCTGAGCGCGTCGTTCGGCCCCGGCCCGCTGCTCGACCAGCTCTTCGCCCTCGTCTCGGTCCGCCAGCAGCTCCTCACGCTGGCGCCGGCGATCATGCGGCAGCTCTCGGACACGACCGGCCTCACCACAGTGCTCAGCTTCCTCGGCCGTTCCGGCGCGGTGGTGACGCTCGTCGAGGAGCCGCACCAGGGCACCATCGTGCTGACGGCCCGGATCGGGACGGTGCTGGAACTCAAGGCCGCGCAGACCCGCGTTCTGCTCGCCTTCCAGGCCGACCCGGCCACCGTGACCCGGGCCCACGCGAGCCTCACCCCGGCCGAGGCGGCGGTGGAGCGGCAGGCGCTGGCCCGGGTACGGCGCCACCGGATCGCCTGGGCGGACCTGGACCGGGCCGGTCTGGCCTCGGTGGCGGTGCCGATCTTCGCCACCTACGACGTGCAGGCCGCGATGGGCCTGCTCGGCACGACCGAGATGCTCAACCCCGCGGAGCGGTCCTCGGCGCGCGTCGCCGCGCTGGAACAGGCGGCCGAGACCCTGGGCTCCATGATCGCGACCAGCCATGCATGAAAGGCGAGCCCGGGACGCCGGGCGGAAGGCGGAAACAGACATGCCAGGTCTCCTACGGCGGCTCCGGCCGCGTCCGCAGTGGCTGCTCCTCGTGCCGGCGCTCACACTGCTCGCCTGGATCCTGCTCGTGCCGCTCGGGAACAGCTTCCTGCGCAGCGTCGGCAACGGCGACTGGACCCTGCGGCACTACGAGTCGCTGTTCACCGACGGGGTGACGATGCGGGTGCTCGTCCGCACCGCGCTGACCGCGGCCGCGGTCACCGTCATCGCCTTCCTGCTCGGCTACCCGTACGCCTACCTGATGACCCGCGTCGGGCCGCGCATGCGGGGCGTGCTGCTGATCATCGTGCTGATCCCGTTCTGGACGTCGGTCATGGCCCGCAACTACGCCTGGATCGTCATCCTGCAACGCAACGGACCGGTGCACTCCTTCTTCGAACTGTTCGGCCTGGACGTCGTGCTGTACGGGACGGTGGCCGGCGTGACGGTCGCGATGAGCCAGGTGCTGCTCCCGTTCATGGTGCTGCCGTTGTTCAGCGCGCTGTCCGGCATCGACCGGCGGCTCCTGCTGGCCGCGCGCGGTCTCGGCTCCCACCCGCTGGTCGCGTTCTGGAAGATCTACTGGCCGCTGTCGCGCGCCGGCGTGGTCGCGGGCCTGATCCTCGTGTTCACCCTGAGCCTCGGCTTCTACGTCACGCCGGCCCTGCTCGGGTCGCCACAGCAGTCCCTCGTCGCGCAGCTGCTCGGCCAGCGCACCACCCTGCTGCTCGACTTCTCGGGCGCGGGCGCGCTGGGGATGCTCGTGCTCGTCGTCACCCTCGTGCTAGTCGCCTGGGCGAACCGCCTCGGCGGAACCATCTCGGCGATCGGCGTGGTCGCCGCCGCCAGGACGAAGGACCAGCCATGACCGCGACGAAGACCGACAACCCTCCGGGTACGCAGAGGCGACCCGCCCCGGCCCGTCGGCGCCGCCGCGCCACCTCCGTGGACCCGATCCCCTGGTGGCTCAAGCTCGTCGGCGCCCTGGTGGCGCTGTACTTCATCCTGCCGACCCTGTTCGTCATCCCGATGAGCTTCAGCACGGCGTCGACGTTCCAGTTCC
>NZ_JAGPXV010000458.1:0-4931 GCF_018070405.1 Micromonospora sp. D75 | reverse complement strand
ACAGTGGCCGGTTTGTCCTGGCCGGCCCCGGCGGGCAGCATCCCGCGGCGGAACGCCAGCAGCGCGGTGGCCGCGTCCAGCGCGGACCCACCCTGGTGCGCCCGGCCGGTCAGCGGCTTCTGGGTGGTCACCGGCGGGGTCCGGTCGCCGAAGACGGCACGCAACGCGGTCGCCTCGGCCCGGTCGTACGCGGGCACCCCGAGCGCGTCCGGCCAGACCACGTCCACGTCGTGCGGGCGTACCCCGGCGCGTTCCAGCGCCAGCCGCAGCGCCCGGGCGTAGTGCGCCGGGTCGGGGCCGGCGGCCGGGTCGGTGGGCGCGGCGTCGTGGGTGGCGGCCCAGCCGGTGATCTCCCCGTAGACGCGGGCGCCCCGGGCCAGCGCGTGTCCCAGCTCCTCGACCACGAAGACCGCGCCGCCCTCGGCCGGCACGTAGCCGCTGGCCGCGACGTCGAACGGCCGGTACGCGGCCTGCGGGTCGGACACGTCGCTGAGCAGGCCGGAGCGCAGCTGGCAGGCGAGCGCGTACGGGCTCAGCGGGCACTCGGTGGCCCCGGCGATCACCACCGGCGTGCCCCGGCGGACGGTGCGCACCGCGTGCGCGAGGCTGTCCAGCCCGCCGGCCGACTCGGACACGGTCACCCCGGACGGCCCCTTGAACTGGTGGCGGATCGACAGCTGGCCCACACTGGCCGCGTAGAACCAGGCGATCGACTGGTACGCCCCGACGGTGCGGGTCGGCCCGCCCCACAGCCGCTGCAGCTCCCGCTGGCCGAACAGGTTGCCGCCGGAGGAACTGGCGAGCGTGACCGCCCACTGGTACGGGTCGGGCGACACCTCGGGCAGCCCGGCGTCGGCCAGCGCCAGCCTGGTCGCGGCGAAGCCGAGGTGGGTCCACCTGTCGGTCTGCACCCGCTGCCGGGTGTCGCTGAACCCGGCCGGGTCGAAGTCGGACACCTCCCCGGCCACCCGGGTCGGGTAGCGCTCCGGGTCGAACAGCGTGATCGGCCCGATGCGCCGGGTGCCGGCCAGCACGGTGTTCCAGTGCGCCTCGGCGCCGATCCCGCTGGGCGCGACCACACCGATGCCCGTCACCACGGCCCGCGCGGTCATGTCGGCACCGCCGCCAGCCGGCGGAACACCATCGCGGACTGGAAGCCGCCGAACCCGCTGCCCACCGACAGCGCCACGTCCACCGGCACCTCCCGCGCCTCGTTCGGCACGTAGTCCAGGTCGCACTCCGGGTCGCGGGTGGTCCAGTTCGCCGTGGGCGGGACCACGCCGTACTCGATGGCCAGCGCGCAGGCGGCCATCTCGATCGAGCCGATCGCGCCGAGCGAGTGGCCGACCATCGACTTGATCGAGCTGATCGGCACCCGGTACGCGGTCTCCCCCAGCGCCCGCTTGAACGCCGCCGTCTCGTGCCTGTCGTTCTGCCGGGTGCCGGAGCCGTGCGCGCTGACGTACGACACGGCCGACGGGGCGAGCCGGGCCTGCCGCAGCGCGTCGCTGATCGCCACCGCCATCTCCGCGCCGTCCGGGCGCAGCCCGGTCATGTGGAAGCCGTTGCTGCGGCTGGCGTACCCGGCGACCTCGCAGTAGACGTGCGCGCCCCGGCGGCGGGCGTGCTCGGCCTCCTCCAGCACCAGCACGGCGGCGCCCTCGGCGAGGACGAAACCGTGCCGGTCGGCGTCGAACGGCCGGGAGGCGTGCTCCGGGTCGTCGTTGTCCGGGCTGGTCGCGCCGATCGCGTCGAACGAGGCGACGGTGACCGGGGAGATCGGCGAGTCGGCCGCCCCGGCCAGCACCACGTCGGCCTCGCCGTCGGCGACGAGCTGGTGGGCGTACCCGATCGCGTCGATGCCGGAGGTGCAGCCGGTGGAGATGACCTGCGCGGGGCCGTGCAGGCCGTGCCGGCACGCCACGTCGGCGGCCAGGCTGCTGGGCACCAGCGCCTGATAGAGGTACGGCCCGCCGAGCGCGTGGTCGACCAGCCAGTGCCGGCCGGAGTCGCTGACCCGCACGTACTCCTGCTCCAGCGCCATGGTCCCGCCGACGGCGGTGCCGAGCACCACCCCGGCGCGTTCGCGCTGCGCGTCGGTGAGGACGAGTCCGCTGTCCGCGAGCGCCTCGGCGGAGCAGGCGAGCGCGAACTGCACGTACCGGTCGGCGCGCTGCCGCTCGGCGAGCGTGATCCCGGCGGCGTCCGGGTCGAAGTCGCACTCGGCGGCGATCTGCGAGCGGAACGGCGACGGGTCGAAGAAGCTGATCCGCCGGGTCGCGGTGCGGCCCTCGGTGATCGTCTTCCAGAACCGGTCCCGGGTGGCGCCGCCGGGCGCGACGACACCCACGCCGGTGACCACGGTGCGCCGGCCGGTCACGACGGCTCCCGTGGCGGCGGGGCCGCGCTCTCGGTGTCGACGTGGCCGAGTTCCGGGCGGGGGGCGAGCGGTCCGAGGTGGAACACCACCTCGGCGGGCTCGTCGCCGGTGTTGCGCAGCCGGTGCCGCACGTCCTTCGGCACGTAGAGCGCCTCCCCGGCGGCGAGCGGCACCGGCGTGTCGTCCAGGTCGACGGTGATCGCGCCGCGGGCGACGTAGAGGAACTCCTCGCTGTACGGGTGGTAGTGCTCGGCGATCCGCTCCCCCGGCGCGAGCGTGGCCACGCCCATGAATCCGGAGGTGCTGCCGACCGTCTTCGGGCCGAGCAGGACCCGCAGCTCCCCGCCGCGACGGCGGTCGGCCGGCACGTCGTGGACGGAGACCCGGGCGGTGGTGGTGTCGGTCATCGGGTGCCTCCCGCGTACGCCCGCTCGATCTTTTCCTTGATCACGGCGAGCTGGATCGCGCTGTTGGTGTTGATCCGGTCGGTCATGCCGGCGTTGTCGACCGGCGCGGTCGGCTTCATCGCGAAGTCCTGCGTCCACGTCATCCGGGTGCCGCCGGGGATCTCCTCGTACCGCCAGTGGATGCGCATGTACTCGAACGGCCCGGTCTCGACGCGCCGGGCGTGCACCTCGCGGGTGGCCGGGTCGGCGGTGCGTTCGCTGACCCAGCTCCACGCCACGCCGTTCTCGTCGGGGTGCATGGTGAGCCGGAAGCGCACGGTGTCGCCGTCGCGGTGCAGGATCTCGGCGACCGCGTACTCGGTGAACAGCTCGGGCCACCGGGCCACGTCGTTGGTGATCTCCCAGACCAGCGGCAGCGGCGCGTCGATCTCCACCGCGTTCTCGGTGTGCCCGGGCGGATCGGCCTTGCGGGCGACCAGGTCGGCGACGCCGGCGATGCTGAGCTGCCCGGCCTGTTCCGGGATCTTCACCCGCCACCGGTCGGCCACCACCGCGGACAGTTCGAGCAGCGCCAGCGAGTCCATGCCCAGCTCCTCCAGGCTCGCGGCGGGCGTGCTGGCGGCGGCGTCCGGGTCCAGGCCGCAGTGCGTGACCAGGATGTCGGTGATCTCGCGGGCGAGCGGGCGGTCGGGGGCGACTGTCATTGGTTCCTCCAGGTGGTCGGGCCGGCGGCGGGCACGGCGCGAACGGGGGTACGGCCGGCCGGGTCGGCCTCGGCGCGCGGGTCGGGCACCGCCGACCGCAGCCGCGGTACGACGGCGCCGGCGTGGGCGCCGTCGGCCCGCTCGCCGGCCGGGGCGCTGCCGACGCTCCCGACGGGCCCGTCGGTGGCCACGGCGGGCGGGGTGAGCAGGCGTTCCACCAGGGCGGTGGTGTGCCGGGCGGCCCGGAACGCGGGGTCGCGCAGCACCCGCCGGGCGAACGGAATCGTGGTACGCACACCCGGACCGGCCACGTCGAATTCGGCCAGCGCCCGGTCGAGCCGGTCCAGCGCGGCGTCCCGGTCCGGCGCCCAGACCGCCACCTTCGCCAGCAGCGAGTCGTAGTGCGGGCTGACCAGGTAGCCGGTGTGCCCGTGGGTGTCGACCCGGGTGAACGGGCCGCCGGGCGGCCGGAACCGGTCCAGCCGGCCGGGCGCGGGCGCGAAGTCGCGGTCCGGGTCCTCCACGTTGACCCGGCACTCGATCGCCACGCCGGTCAGCCGGACGTCGGACTGACGCAGGCGCAGCGGGGTGCCGTACGCGATGTGCAGCTGCTCCTGCACCAGGTCCACGCCGGTGACCATCTCGGTGACCGGGTGTTCCACCTGGATCCGGCAGTTGATCTCCAGGAAGTGGCAGCGTTCCGCCTCGTCCACCAGGAACTCCACGGTGCCGGCCCCGGTGAAGCCGACCGACAGCGCGCCGCGCAGCGCCACCTCGGCGACGGTGTCCAGGGTGGCCTGCCGCAGCGCGGGCGCGGGCGCCTCCTCGATCAGCTTCTGGTGCCGGCGCTGCACCGAGCAGTCCCGGGTGCCCAGGTGCACGCCGTTGCCCTGGCCGTCGCAGAGCACCTGAACCTCGACGTGGCGGGCGTCGGCGAGGTACCGCTCGACGTACACCCGGTCGTCGCCGAACGCGACCTGCGCGGCGGCGCGGGTGCGGGCGTACGCGCGGGGCAGCTCCGCGGCCGAGCGCACCACAGTCATGCCGCGCCCGCCCCCGCCCGCAGCGGCCTTCACGATCACCGGGTAGCCCACGTCGGCGGCCACCTCCTGCGCCTCGGCGGCCGTCGCCAGCGTCCGGACGCTGCCCGGCGGCAGCGGCAGCCCGGCGGCGCTCATCAGCGCCCGCGCCGTCGACTTGTCCGCGAGCGCGGCCATCACCTGCGGCGGCGGGCCGACGAAGACCAACCCGTTCTCCGCGCAGATCTCGGCGAAGTCGGCGTCCTCGGACAGGAAGCCGTACCCGGGGTGGACCGCCTGCGCGCCGGTCTGCCGGGCCGCCTCCACGATCGCCGCCGCGTTGAGGTAGCTGCGCCGGCTGGCCGCCGGGCCGATCCGGACCGCCTCGTCGGCCCGCCGCACCGGCAGCGCGGCGGCGTCG
>NZ_JAGPXV010000457.1:0-4936 GCF_018070405.1 Micromonospora sp. D75 | reverse complement strand
TGAACCGGGCGGTGGCGCTGTCGGAGGCCCCCGTGCCGCGCTACAACCGGGGCACGGCCCTGACCCGGCTGGGCCGGTGGGACGAGGCGGCCCGCGACTTCGCCCATGCGCTCGCCCAGCCCGGCCTGGACCGGGCCCTGCGCCGGGATCTGCGCGCGGAACTCGCCCGCTGTCGCCGGGCGCTGACCGGCTGACCCGGCCGGGCGTAGCTCGGGAGACAGCCGAAGACGCGCGGATCGCCACTGCCGCTCAGGCCCCGCCCACGATCGCCCGCCGTCGCCGGCGTTCACAGCAGCCGGCGCCGGGTCAGGAGCCGGAAGGCCAGATATCCCGGCGGTACCGGGAGCCAGAACGTCGCGAGACGGTAGATCAGGGTGCCCGCGACGGCGGCGTCCAGTGGCACTCCGTAGAGCAGCAGACCGGAGACGAGCGCGGCTTCGGTGGCGCCGAGCCCGCCGGGGGTGGGCGCGGCGGACGAGACACCCTCGCCGACGAGGCAGACCAGGATCACCGGGGGCAGGTGGGCCAGCGGGACCGGGCCGGCGGCGATCAGCGCGACGTAGAGACAGAGGCCATAGGTGAGGGTGAGCGCCGTCGACGCGACGACGAGCCACCGCAGCCCGTGCTGGTGGCGCAGTTCGCGCAGCGCGGTCACGACCTGGCCGGCCGCGGCGCGTCCACGCCGCCGGACCCGGGGTACGGCGAGCACGCCGGCGAGGACCAGAAGCACGGCCAGGGCGCCCAGTAGCAGCGGCAGTGCCCTGGCCGCGTCGTGGGTGAGGATGCGGGCGGGCTGGCGTGCGAACGGCAGCAGCACCGGCAGCAGCAGCACGACGGACACCACGCCGGCGGCGCGGGAGACGGCCACGGCGGTGCCCGCGTCAGCGGCGACGAGTCCCTTCTGGTGCAGGTAACGCAGGCTGAGCGCGGCGCCGCCGAGGCTGCCGGGCGCCAGCCGGTTGGCGAACGACGCGGCCACCTGCACCAGGGTGGCCTCGCCCAGCGGGACCCGGCCGGCCGTGGCCAACCGGAGCACGAGACCGCTGAGCAGGTAGGTCAGAGCGGAGCCGAGCAGCGTCGCGGCGACCGCTACCGGGTTGGCGTGCACGATCAGACCCAGGGCGGTGCGGATCTCGCCGAGCTGGGGGAGCAGCAGGTGCACGACCAACCCCAGGACCAGCAGCTCCAGGACGGTGCGGCGGCTGATCCGGACCACCTTCGCCGCCGGGCGGTCGCGGTCCGGGCTGCGTCGCAGGATCTCCTGGCGAAGGCTGTCGAGCATGCCGGGCCGGGCGCGCAGGGCGGTCCGGCCGGCGCGGGACAGCACCGCGGGTTGCAGGAACGGCACGCTGTCCGCGACCGCCGCGACACCCAGGCGGTCGATCGCCGCATCGACCACGCCGGCCGGGTCGACCCGGCCGGCCAGGGCGACCATCAGCTCGACGACGTCGCGGGCCCGCTGCTCGGCCGAGGCGTCGTCGGCGCCGAAGCCCAGGTCCACCAGGTAGACGTGGTCCCGGCCGACGAGCACATTCGCGGCCCGCAGGTCCCGGTGCGCGATGCCCACCCGGTGCAGACGCGCCACCTGGTCCCAGGCGTCGCGTACGGCGGCAAGCGGGACCGGCCCGACGACGGCGTCCAGCGGGGCGGCGTCGATGAACTCCTGCACCAGCACGGCGTCGCCGCCGGGCGCGGCGGCGGTCGTGACGACGGCCGGTATCCGCACGCCGGCACGCGCGGCGAGCAGGGTCAGACAGGTCTCGTGTTCGCTCTGCTGCCGTGCGCTCAGGTACGGCGGCGCGTCGGCCACGTGGCGGTAGCGCATCCGCCGGTAGAGCTTGTAGACCCAGTCCGCGTCGCGTTGCTCGCCACCGGTCACCTTGACGAACAGTCGCCGCCCGCCGGTGGTGACCGCCTGCCACGGCTGCGAGCCACGGGCGTCGCCGTGGATCGGCGCCAACCATGCCACCTCGATCCCGCGCCGCCGCAGCGTCGCCCGCAGTGCGGGCACCGACCGTTGCGGCCCGACCTCGCCGACCACGAGTCGGGTCAGACACACCGCGAGCCAGCCGACGAGGACACCGCCGGCCACGTCGATCGGCAGATGCGCTCCGACGTGGATCCGCGCGACGGCGACCAGCCCGATCACCACCCAGGCGGCGCGGCGCCACCGGGGGCCGCCGGCCCGCGCGGCGACGAGCGCCAGGGCGGTGGCGACCGCGACGTGTCCCGACGGGTACCCGAGGCGTCCGGTGATCGTCTCGCGCAGGACCACGTCGGTGAACAGCGCCGCGGGCCGCTGCCGGGCGACCGCGGCCTTGACGGCTGTCGCGAGCCAGTACGCCAGATTCCCGGCCAGCAGGAGAGTCCACGCGGCGCCGATGCGGCGTGCGATGACGGCTGCTGCGGCGGCGACGAACACCGCCGGGTACGAGCCGACCTGCATGACCAGGACCAGGACCGGGGTCAGCCCGGCCGGAAGGTGGTTGAGCAGGGTGAACAGGTCCTGCTCCCAGCGAGGCACCCGGTGGCTGCGTACGGCCGCGCTGAGCGCCGCCAGAAGGCACGCCGAGACGGTCAGGCTGACCAGCAACGCCGGCGACGGGCGATGCGTACGCGCTCCCACCGGTCCTCGGCCGCCCCTCGTCCGGCACCGTCCCTGCCGTCGACCCGAACCCTACGTTTCGTCCGCCCGCGGGAGCCGCTTCTCTCTCACCGGCCACTCTCCGGGGCGACAATCATCGGGTGGACAGGATCCTGGCGGTGCTCGTGGGGCTGCCGCCGCTGCTCGTCCTGACCCTGGTGATCGTCCTGCCGGCCCTGGAGTCCTCGACGCTGCTCGGGCTGGTCGTACCGGGTGAGACAGCGATCCTGATCGGCGGGCTGGTGGCCCACGGTGGCGCGCTGCCGCTGTGGGCGGTGGTGGCCGCCGGGGCGGCCGGGGCCTGCCTCGGTGACCAGGCCGGGTACGCCCTCGGCCGCCGGTACGGCGCGGGTGTGCTCGCCCGCGCCCCGCGAGTGCTGCGCCGGCGCCTCGACATCGCGCGGGCCCGCCGCCTGGTCGCCCGCCGCGGGGCGTGGGCGGTGCTCATCGGACGCTGGGTGGCGGTGCTGCGCGCAGTGGTTCCCATGATCGCCGGCGCCGGTGGGATGCGGTGGCCGGTGTTCCTGCGGGCGAACCTGGCCGGCGGCCTGGTGTGGGCGACGGCCGTGGCGCTGCTGGGCTACCTGGGCGCCGCCTCCTACCGCTATCTGGAACGGGAACTGGGCATCGGGGAGTGGGCGCTGCTGGCCCTGATCGGCGTCGGCGTGGCGCTGCGGGCGTGGCAGAGGGCACGGCGCGAACCGGCCGACGGTGAGCGGGCAGGCCAATCACCCGCGCGCGGTGGGGCGGATCGGTAGCGTCACTCGTGGGGGTGGCCGGCGACCGCGGAGTGCGCAGTGGGGCGAGCAGACGACGGGCGCGCGGCGTTCTGGGCCGGGCCGCTGCCGCAGGCCGTGGCCGCCGTCGGAGCCTCCACGGCCGGGCTCACCGGTGAACGCGCCGCCGCCCTGCTGCGCGAGCACGGGCCCAACCGGGTCGACGCGGGCGCCAGGCGGGGCTGGCGGCTCCTGCTGTCGCAGTTCACCAGCCCGATCATCCTGATCCTGATTGCCGCGACCCTGCTGTCGATGGCCGTCGGGGATCTGATCGACGGCACCATCATCCTGGCCATCGTCGCGGCCAGCGGCGGCCTCGGCTTCTGGCAGGAACACGCCGCCGGGCGGGCCGTCGACGCGTTGCAGGCCCGGGTCCGGGTGGACACCGAGGTGATCCGCGACGGGCGTGAGGTGTCCGTACCGGTCGAGGAGGTCGTCGTCGGCGACCTCGTGGTGCTGCGCGCCGGGGACGTCGTCCCGGCGGACTGCCGGATCGTTCAGGCGGAACGTCTGCAGGTCGACCAGGCGGTGCTTACCGGTGAGTCGTTCCCCGTACCCAAGTCGGACGACCCGTCGCCGCCGGACGCGGAGCTGACCGCGCGCGGCAACGCGCTGTGGATGGGTACGCACGTGGCCAGCGGCACCGCGCGCGCGGTGGTGATGCGCACCGGCCGCGACAGCACCTTCGGAGCGGTGTCCCGCCGGGTCGCCTCCCGCCCCGCCAGCACCGGCTTCCAGCGCGGGCTGACCCGCTTCGGGCTGCTGCTCGTGCGGATCATGGTGGTGCTGCTGGTCGGCATCTTCGTCGCCAACCTGCTGCTGCACCGCCCGGTCATCGACTCCCTGCTGTTCTCGCTCGCCCTCGCCGTCGGGCTGACCCCGCAGATGCTGCCGGCGATCGTCGCGGTCAGCCTCTCCGCCGGCGCCCGTGCGATGGCCGCGCACCGGGTCATCGTCAAGCGCCTCGAGGTCATCGAGGACTTCGGCGCCATGACCGTGCTGCTGACCGACAAGACCGGCACCCTCACCGCCGGCACGGTCACCCTCACCGGCTGCCTCTCGGTCGACGGTGAGCCGGACGCCGAGGTGGCCCGGCTCGCGAGGCTCAACGCCGGCCTCCAGCGTGGATTTCCCAACCCTGTCGACACGGCGATCATGAGGGGGCAACCACCCGCCGACCAGGGCACCCGCATCGCCGAGGCGCCCTACGACTTCACCCGCCAGCGCCTGTCCCTGCTGGTGCGCGACGGAGACGAGCCGATCCTGGTCACCAAGGGTGCGCTACGCGCGGTGCTCGACGTCTGCGCCACCGCACGCACCGCCGCGGGCACGGTACCGCTGGACGAGGTACGCGAGCGGGTCCTGCGACGGTTCGCCGCGCTCAGCGACCAGGGCGACCGGGTGCTGGGCCTCGCCGTGCGAGCCATGCCCGGCGCCACCGCCGTCGCCGTCGCCGACGAACGGGAGATGACGCTGGTCGGGCTGCTCGCCTTCCAGGACCCACCCCGCGCAGACG
>NZ_JAGPXV010000456.1:0-4937 GCF_018070405.1 Micromonospora sp. D75 | reverse complement strand
AGGTCGTGCAGCCGGTGCTGTGGGCCGTGGGTATGGCCCTGGCGGCGGTGTGGCAGCACGCCGGGGTCACCCCGGCGGCGGTGGTCGGTCACTCGCAGGGCGAGATCGGCGCGGCGTGTGTGGCCGGGATCCTCTCCCTGGAGGACGCGGCGAAGGCTGTGGCGTTGCGGTCGCGGGCGCTGACGGTGCTGCGGGGCACCGGGACGATGGCGTCGGTGGACCTGTCGGCGGAGGCGGTGGCCGAGCGGCTGTCGGCGTTCCCGGGTGTCGGGGTGGCGGCGGTGAACGGCCCGTCGACGGTGGTGGTGTCGGGTCCGCCGCAGCCGGTCGCGGATCTGGTGGAGGCGTGTCAGGCCGACGGGGTGCGGGCGCGGTTGATCCCGGTGGACTACGCGTCGCACTCGGCGGCGGTGCAGGACGTCGCGGAGCAGTTGCGCGCCGACCTGGCCGACGTGACGCCGCGACAGGGCAACGTCCGGCTCGTCTCCACCCTCACCGGGGACTGGGTGGACCCGTCCTCGATGTCGGCGGACTACTGGTACGACAACCTGCGGCAGACCGTCCAGTTCGAGGCCGCCGTCCGGGTGGCCGTCGAGGCGGGTCACACGACGTTCGTCGAGATCAGCCCCCATCCGGTGCTGACGATGCCGGTCACGGCGATCCTGGACGACGCCGGCGCGACCGGGCACACGCTGGGCAGCCTGCGGCGCGGTGACGACGACGCGACGCGGCTGCTGACGAACCTGGCGACCGCCCACGCGATCGGCCTGCCCGTCGACCTGACGGCCGTCCTCGCCGAGACCGACGTGGTGGCACTGCCCACCTACGCCTTCGACCGCAGCCGCTACTGGCCCACCGCCGTGACCGGGCAGGACGGCGCCGAGGAGACCCCGAGCGGCGTCGACTCCGCGTTCTGGGCGGCCGTCGAACGCGAGGACCTGGCCGCGCTCGCGGAACTCACCGAGCAGGACGCGACGGAATCCCTGGAACGGCTGGGCGGGGCCCTGCCCGTGCTCGCCTCCTGGCGACGCCGGCAGCGCAGCCGGTCCGCCCTGGACGACCTGCGCTACCGCGCCGTCTGGCAGCCGTACACCGGCACGCCCGTCAGCTTCCTCCCCGGCGCCTGGTGGGTGATCGCCGACGCACGGCACCCGGAGGAGGGCGAGGCCGCCGTCGCCGAGCTGTCCCGCCGGGGCGCCGACGTCCGGCTGGTGTCGCTGCCGGAGAACCTGACCGACCGGGCCGCCCTCACCGCGCACCTGAGCGGTGTCACCCGTACCTCCGACGGCGGAACGGCCCCGGTCGACGGGGTGCTGTCCCTGCTCGCCGGGCAGACCGACGCCGAACGACGCAAGACCCTGCTGGAGCTGGTACGCGGGCAGGCCGCCGCGGTGCTCGGGCACGCCTCGATGGACGCCGTCGAGCCGGACCGGGCGTTCCGCGAACTCGGCTTCGACTCGCTGACCGCCGTGGAGCTGCGTAACCGGCTCACCGCGGCGACCGGCGTGCGGCTGCCCGCCACCGTGGTCTTCGACTACCCGACCGCCGCCGGGCTGGCCGAATACGTGCGGGCCGCAATCGTCGACGGCGGCGTGGCCGGGGTCGCACCGGTCTTCGGTGAGCTGGACAGGTTGGAAGCGGCACTCTCCGGCTCGGCGCCGGACCGCAGCGCCCGAATTCGGATCACCGAACGGCTGCGGGCGCTGCTGGCCTCCCTCAACGAGGCCGACGCCCCGGCGGACGGCGACACCGTCGCCGAGAAGCTCCAGGACGCGACGCCGGACGAGGTCTTCGACTTCATCGACCGCGAGCTGGGGATGTCCTGACGTGATCGCTGCTGCGACGACGGGTCAACACAAGGAGTGCGCGGTCCATGGCTGACGAGGCGAAGCTTCTCGACTACCTCAAGCGGGTCACCGCTGACCTGCACCAGGTGCGCCAGCGCCTGCGCGAGGTGGAGGCCGGTGAACAGGAACCGGTCGCCATCGTCTCCATGAGCTGCCGCTTCCCCGGCGGGGTGCGCTCTCCCGAGGACCTGTGGGAGGTGGTCGCGTCCGGCCGGGACGTGGTCACCGACTTCCCCGAGGACCGCGGCTGGGACCTCGGGTCGCTCTACGACAGCGACCCCGAACAGAGCGGCACGTCGTACACGCGGCAGGGCGGCTTCGTCCACGACCTGGCCGACTTCGACCCGGGCTTCTTCGCGATCTCCCCCCGCGAGGCGCTGGCGATGGACCCGCAGCAGCGCTGGCTGCTGGAGACATCGTGGGAGGCCCTGGAGCGGGCCGGCATCGACCCGCACTCGCTGCGCGGCAGCCGCACCGGCGTCTTCGCCGGCAGCACCGGCCAGGACTACGGCACCGTGCTGATGGGCGCCGCGCAGGGCCTGGAGGGGCACCTGATGACCGGCAACGCCGGCAGCGTGGTCTCCGGCCGGATCGCCTACACCTTCGGGCTGGAGGGCCCGGCGGTCACCATCGACACCGCCTGCTCGTCCTCGCTGGTCGCCCTGCACCTGGCGGGGCAGGCGCTGCGGCAGCGGGAGTGCACCCTGGCGATCGTCGCCGGGGTCACCGCCATGTGCACCCCGGCCGCCTTCGTCGAGTTCTCCCGGCAGCGCGGCCTGGCCGCCGACGGCCGGTGCAAGTCGTTCGCCGCCGCCGCCGACGGCACCGGCTGGTCCGAGGGCGTCGGCGTCCTGGTGCTGGAGCGGCTGTCGGACGCGCAGCGCAACGGCCACCCCGTCCTCGCCGTGGTGCGGGGCAGCGCCGTCAACCAGGACGGCGCCTCCAACGGCCTGAGCGCCCCGAACGGGCCGTCGCAGCAGCGGGTGATCCAGCAGGCGCTGGCCAACGCCGGCCTCGCCACCGGCGGCGTGGACGTGGTGGAGGCGCACGGCACCGGCACCCGGCTCGGCGACCCGATCGAGGCGCAGGCGCTGCTCGCCACGTACGGGCAGGACCGGGGGGACTCGGCGCCGCTGCTGCTCGGGTCGGTGAAGTCGAACATCGGTCACACCCAGGCCGCCGCCGGTGTCGCCGGTGTGATCAAGATGGTCATGGCGATGCGGCACGGCGTCGTACCGCCCACCCTGCACGTGGACGAGCCGACGCCCGAGGTCGACTGGTCGGCCGGCGAGGTGTCGCTGGTGACCGAGGCGACGCCGTGGCCGGCGGTGAGCCGGCCGCGCCGCTCGGCCGTCTCCTCGTTCGGGGTGTCCGGCACGAACGCCCACACCATCCTGGAGCAGGCTCCGGAGCCCCAACAGTCTCCGTCGGCCGCCGCCGCGTTGCCGGTCGAGCGGCCGGTCGTGCCGGTGCCGGTGTCGGCCCGGGACGCGGCCGGCCTCGCCGCGCAGGCGGGCCGCTGGGCGGCCCGGATCGCCGCCGACGAGACCCTGCGGCCCCTGGACGTGGCCTTCTCGTCGGTCACCTCACGCTCCACCCTGGAGCACCGGGCCGTGGTCTCCGCGACCGGCCGTGAGGAGTTGCTGGCCGGGTTGCGTGCCCTGGCCGCCGGGCAGCCGTCGGGTGCGGTTGTCGTGGGCCAGGCCGGCGGCCGGGGTCCGTTGGCGGTGCTGTTCTCCGGCCAGGGTGCGCAGCGCGCCGGCATGGGCCGGGAGCTGTACGCCGAGTTCCCGGTGTTCGCCGCCGCGTTCGACGAGGCGTGCGGGCACCTGGACAGGGCCCTGCCGCGCCCGCTGCGTGAGGTGCTCTTCGCCGAGCCGGGTTCGGCTGAGGCGGAGCTGCTGGATCAGACGGTGTTCACGCAGGCGGGGTTGTTCGCCGTCGAGGTGGCGCTGTTCCGTCTCGTCGAGTCCTTCGGCGTCGCCCCCGACCTGGTCGGCGGCCACTCGATCGGCGAGGTCACGGCCGCGTACGTGGCGGGGGTGTTGTCGCTGGAGCACGCCTGTGCGTTGGTGGCGGCGCGGGGCCGGTTGATGCAGGTGTTGCCGACCGGTGGCGGGATGCTGGCGGTCGCGGCGGCCGAGGCCGATGTGGCGGCGGCGCTGGACGGGTTGGCCGGTGTGGGGGTCGCGGCGGTCAACGGTCCGCAGGCCGTTGTGGTCTCCGGTGCCGTTGAGGCCCTCGACGAGGTGGAGCGGGTCTGGAAGGACCGGGGTGTGCGTACGCGTCGGCTCGCGGTCAGCCACGCGTTCCACAGTCCGTTGATGGAGCCGATGCTCGCTGATTTCCGGGCCGTTCTCGACGGGTTGGAGTTCGCCGCGCCGGTGCTGCCGGTCGTGTCGAACGTGACGGGTGCCCTGGCCGACGCAGGCGAGATCTGCACGCCGGAGTACTGGGTGCGGCACGTGCGCGAGGCGGTGCGGTTCGCCGACGGGGTCGCCGCGCTGCGCGCCGCCGGGGCGGACACGTTCCTGGAGGTCGGCCCGCGTAGCGTGCTGACCGCGATGGTCGGCGACATCCTGCCCGCCGACGACGCCGTGCTGGCCGTGCCGGCGCAGCGCGGGGACCGGCCCGAGGCGCACGGGCTGCTGGCCGGGCTGGCCGAGCTGCACGTGCACGGGGTGGCGGTCGACTGGCGGCAGTGGTTCGCCGACACCGGCGCGCGGCGCGTCGACCTGCCCACGTACGCCTTCCAGCACCAGCGCTACTGGCCCGAGGCGGGCGCCGGGTGGACCGGCGACGTCACCGCCGTCGGCCTGCGCCCCGCGCAACACCCCCTGCTCGGGGCCGCCGTCGGCGTCGCGCACGCCGAGGGATTCCTGTTCACCGGCCGGCTGGCCCGGCGTACCCACCCGTGGATCTGTGACCACGTCGTCTTCGACACCGTGCTGCTGCCCGGCACGGGCTTCGTCGAACTCGCCCTCCAGGCCGGCGCGCACGTCGGCGCGGACCACGTCCGCGAACTCACCCTGGAGTCGCCGCTGATCCTGCCGGAGACCGGGGGCGTCGACATCCAGCTCTGGATCGGCC
>NZ_JAGPXV010000455.1:0-4939 GCF_018070405.1 Micromonospora sp. D75 | reverse complement strand
GGGGTAGGCGTAGTAGGAGAACGGCGCGAGCGGGTGCGGGCCGTCGCCGCAGGACGCGCCGGGCAGCAGCCGGACGCTGACGCGAGGCCGCTCGGCGAGCGCGAGCAGATGCCGCATCTGGTCACGCCACACGTCACCGGGCAGGCCGTCCGGGTCGCAGACCCGCTCGTCGATCAGCGCCGTGTAGTGCGGCGGATCCGGCCGGATCAGCAGCTCCTGACGCGCCGCGCGGGCGCGGACCTCGGCCTCCACGTCCACGTCCCCGGTCAGCGCCGCGCCCGCCGATACACGCAACCGGGCGTACGCCGGGGTCTGGAGCAGGCCGGGCACGAGCGCGCACTGATACTCGACGATGCGCTCGGCGCCCGCCTCCAGCTCGACGTACGCCCGCTGCCGTTCGCCCATCTCGCCGAGCGCCCGGGACCAGCCGCGTCCGGTGGCGGCGTCCCGGGCGATGACTATCAGCTCGTCCCGCTGCGGTGACGGCACCTGATAGACGTCGAGCAGGTCGAGCACGTCGGCCAGGTCGGGCCGACTCTGCCCCAGCTCGATGCGGGACAGCTTCGAGGTGGACGCCCAACCCAGCCGGACGCAGACCTGCTCCAACGTGAGCGACTCGCGACGGCGCAGCCGGCGCAGCTCCACACCGAGCCGCGCCCTCCGGACCACGGGACTTGCTGACAACGGCATGCACGCCTCCCAGGGGAGGAGAGTACGCATGACCATCACGCTCGGCAATACCTCGCCCACACAGCGCTACCACGCCCGGAGTAGGCGCCAGTCGTTCAGGGGCGGTAGGTGCCGAACGACCAGACGTGCCCGGACAGGTCGCGGGCGATGTAGTCACGGGAGCCGTAGTCGGTGTCGAACGGCGCCCTGATGATCTCCGCGCCGGCCGCCCCGGCCCGCTCGTGATGCGCGTCGACGTCCTCGATCGCCAGGTAGACGCGGTAGTCGTCGTCGGCCGGGCGGGGCTGCGGCGCCGGCCCCGGGCCGAGCATCACCAGATCGCCGGCGTACTCCAGCTCGACGTGGACCAGGGTGCCGTCGGGCAGCTCGTGCAGCTCGCGCACGGTGAGGCCGAACGCGGAACAGAGGAAGTCGACGGCGGCTCGCACGTCGGGATAGCGCAAGACGGGATAAACGCTCTGCATGCCGCCAGTCTGCCGCCGCCTCGGTCAGGCCGGATTGGACGAATGAGATCCCGGCCCGGCCAGCGCGGCCGGGGTGACGCCGGCGAACTCGCGGAACTCCCGGATCAGATGCGACTGGTCGTAGTAGCCCCACCGGGCCGCCCGCTCCGCCCATCCGGTGTCGTCGGGCACGGCGGAGGGCGCGGTGAGCACGGTACGGCCCAGGCTCGCGTACGCCCGGTCGAAACGCAGCAGACGGGCGACGGTCCTCGGCGGCAGGCCGAACTCCCGTCGGAACCGGACCGACAGGTGGCGACGCGACCAGCCCAGCTCCTCGGCCAGGGTGGCCACGCCGACCGCTTCCCCGCCGCCGTCCAGCCGCCGCCAGGCGGCCAGCAGGTGCGGGTCCACCGGCGTGGTCGCCGCCAGCCGCGCGGACAGCGCGGCGTCGAGCCGGGCGAAGCGCTCCGGCCAGCCCGGTGCTGCGGCCAGCTCGTCGCGCAGCCGGGCCAGCCAGCCCGCCACCGCGTCGACCGGCGCCGCCCGGTTGGCCAGCTCGGCCAGCGGCAGCCCGAGCAGGCGGCGGGCCGCCGGGGCGGTCAGCATCACCTGGACCCCGGTGCCCGTCCCCACGGTGCGGGTGGCGCACCAGCTGTCGAACGGGCCGGCCAGGAAGGCGTTCGTGCCGTACGCGCCCCGGGCCCGGTCACGCGGGTCGGCGACGTCCATCGGGGCGCCCCAGCCCAGGATCAGCACCACGAACGCGCCCGCCACCTCCCGGCGCGCCAGCGGGACGGACACGTCCTCGCGGTAGCCGAGGTAGCTGTCCACCCACTCGCGCAGTCGCGGATCGGGGCGCGCGACGACGGCCTCGGTCAGCATCGCGCCACCCCGGCCGTCACGCCGGTCACCGGACTCCTGCGGCGTCCATCCCGCGCAGCTCCTTCTTGAGGTCGGCGACCTCGTCCCGGATGCGTGCGGCCAGCTCGAACTGCAGCTCCCGCGCGGCGGCGAGCATCTGGTCGTTGAGCTCCTGGATGAGGTTGGCCAGGTCGGCCCGGGCCATGCCCTCGCGGGACGGGGTGGTCGCGGCGCCCCGGCGGCTGCGGGTCTCCTTCACCGGCGCCTTGCCCCGGGAGAGCTGCCGCACGGCACCGCCGACGTTGCTGTTCTCGGTGTCCTCCGCCTCGCGGTAGATGTCGTCGAGGATGTCGTGGATCTTCTTGCGCAACGGCTCCGGCTTGATGCCGTTCGCCTCGTTGTGCGCGATCTGCTTGGCCCGGCGCCGGTTGGTCTCGTCGATCGCGTCCGCCATCGACGGCGTGATCTTGTCGGCGTACATGTGGACCTGGCCGGAGACGTTACGGGCCGCCCGGCCGATGGTCTGGATCAGCGACCGGCCGCTGCGCAGGAACCCCTCCTTGTCGGCGTCGAGGATCGCCACCAGGGAGACCTCGGGCAGGTCGAGACCCTCCCGGAGCAGGTTGATGCCGACGAGCACGTCGTAGTCGCCCTTGCGCAGCTCGCGCAGCAGCTCGACCCGGCGCAGCGTGTCGACCTCGGAGTGCAGGTAGCGCACCCGGATGCCGTTCTCCAGCAGGTAGTCGGAGAGGTCCTCGGCCATCTTCTTGGTGAGCGTGGTGACCAGGACGCGCTCGTCCCGCTCGGTGCGCAGCTTGATCTCGTGCATGAGGTCGTCGATCTGGCCCTTTGTCGGCTTGACCACGACCTCCGGGTCGATCAGGCCGGTGGGGCGGATCACCTGCTCGACGAACTCGCCCTGCGCCTGCTCCAGCTCCCACGGGCCGGGGGTGGCGGACAGGTAGACCATCTGGCCCACCCGCTCCAGGAACTCGTCGAAGCGCAGCGGGCGGTTGTCCGCCGCGCTGGGCAGCCGGAAGCCGTGGTCGATGAGCATCCGCTTGCGGGAGGCGTCGCCCTCGTACATGCCGCCGATCTGCGGGATCGTCACGTGCGACTCGTCGACCACGGTGAGGAAGTCGTCGGGGAAGTAGTCGAGCAGGCAGTGCGGCGGGCTGCCGGGCAGCCGGCCGTCGATGTGCATGGAGTAGTTCTCGATGCCGGAGCAGAAGCCCACCTGCCGCATCATCTCGATGTCGTAGGTGGTGCGCATGCGCAGCCGCTGGGCCTCCAGCAGCTTGCCCTGCCGCTCCAGCTCGGCCAGCCGCTCGCCCAGCTCGGCCTCGATGTCGCGGATCGCCCGTTCCATCCGCTCCGGGCCGGCGGCGTAGTGCGTGGCCGGGAAGATCATCAAGCTGTCGACCTCGCGGACCACGTCACCGGTCAGCGGGTTCAGGTAGTAGAGCTTCTCGATCTCGTCACCGAACAGCTCGATCCGGACCGCCAGCTCCTCGTACGCCGGGATGATCTCCAGCGTGTCGCCGCGGACCCGGAAGGTGCCGCGCTGGAAGGCCATGTCGTTGCGCGTGTACTGGATGTCGACCAGCCGCCGCAGCAACTGGTCACGGTCCAGCTCCTGCCCCACCTTCACCCGCACTGCCCGGTCGAGGTATTCCTCCGGCGTGCCCAGCCCGTAGATCGCCGAGACGGTGGCGACCACGATGACGTCGCGCCGGGTGAGCAGCGACATGGTGGCCGAGTGCCGCAGCCGCTCGACCTCCTCGTTGATCGAGGAGTCCTTCTCGATGTAGGTGTCGGTCTGCGGGATGTACGCCTCGGGCTGGTAGTAGTCGTAGTAGGAGACGAAGTATTCGACGGCGTTGCGCGGCAGCAGCTCGCCGAACTCCTTCGCCAGCTGGGCCGCGAGGGTCTTGTTGGGGGCGAGCACCAGGGTCGGCCGCTGCAGCCGCTCGACCAGCCACGCCGTGGTGGCGCTCTTGCCGGTGCCGGTCGCGCCGAGCAGCACCGTGTTGCGGTCGCCGCGCCGCACGCGACGCTCAAGCTCGTCGATGGCAGCCGGCTGGTCACCGGCCGGCTGGAACTCACTGACGACCTGGAAGCGGCCGTCGAGCCGGGGAATGTCGAGCGCCATGACACCAACCGTACGCCCGCGGTCCGACACTTCCGGCCACGACCACGGACCGTCCCTGATCAGCTTCGATATTCCCATTGTGTGGCTCATCTCACGGGTTTACCCTCGTACCGTAGGCCGCTCGCGGCGGCCGACCGGGCCGGCGACCGCCCCCTTCCGAGGGCCGGTTGCCCCCGGTGCCAGGGCCGCAGCACCCGGGTCGACCGGCGTGCGCGCCGACGGTGGTCGCGCGCAGGCGCTGACCGGCCGCCGCGAGCGCCCCTGCTCGTCACCGAAACCCCGCTCTCGCGTTTTCCACTCGTGGGGACCTCTCCCGACCGCCGGCCGCGACGCGAGCCGCCCGACACCGGCGCGCCCCCGTCCGCCGCCGCCGCCGGCCGCCCGCGCGGGGCGGGGCGCCCCCGCCGCCACACCGCCCGGGGGGGCGGCGACCAGTCCGTGCCCGGTGAGCCCGGCGGCGGGCACCGCCGCGCCCGCACCCGCACGCCGGCCCGCCCCGCCACCGGGGCGGGCCGGCGCCGCCGCGAGCTCGTCACCGGCCGCTCCCCCGCTCACCCGGCCCGGCCCGGAGGCGGCCCGGAACTGGACGGCGCCGACGACCCACCGGACGGGCCGGGCCGCCGCCGGATCATGCTCGCCGCGCTCGCCGGCGCCGCCGTGATCTCCGCGACGGCGCTGGTCGCCGCGCTGCTGACCGGGACGCCCGGGCCCGACGCACCGGCCGGGACGGCTCGCCCGCTCACCTCCGCCGAGGCCGACCGGGTGGCCGCGCTGCGGGTCACCATCCGGCGCG
>NZ_JAGPXV010000454.1:0-4940 GCF_018070405.1 Micromonospora sp. D75 | reverse complement strand
GCGCCTCCACCAGGGCCAGCGCGGCCAGCGCCACCGCCCGCAGCACCGGAAGCGCCACCTGCTCGGCGATCCGGACCGCCTCGGCGGCGGCCTGGTACGCCGCGTGCAGCCGGCCGGTGCGCCACTCCAGCCCGGCGAGCCGGGGCAGGGCGTACGCCAGCAGGAACACGTCGTCGGCGGCGCGGGCCCGGTCGATCTCCGGTTCCAGCAGCGCCCGCGCGGTGTCGTGGTCCCCGAGCCAGCAGAACACCTCGGCCAGCTCCGCCGCCGAGCCGTCGGCGTGGCCGGCGCAGGCGGCGACCAGGGCACGGGCCGACGCGACCCCTTCGGGCAGCCCGGCCAGCACCTGTGCCGCGGCCAGCCGGATCGGGCCCTTCGGCCAGGTCGCGCCCGCGTCCGCGGCGGCCAGCTCGGCCACCCGCGCGCACAGCGGCACCATGCCGGTGACGTCCAGCCGCGCCCAGAACTGGTTGACGCGGGCGCTCATCAGCCGGGCCGCGCCGAGCGGATCCGCTTGCGCGTACGCCTGCGCGTCGGCCAGGTACGCCTCGGCGCCCGCCGTGTCACCGTGCTGCTGCGCCAGGTGGGCGAGCAACGGCTTGACCCGGCAGCGCAGGTCGACGCGCCGGGTCAGTCCGATCGCCTCCTCCCCCAGCGTGATCGCGTGCCGGCTCGCGCCGGCGTTGGCCCAGGCGCGCGACGCGGCGGCGAGCCGGGACGCGCGTACGTCCGGGTCCGGGGTGAGACGGGCGGACCGTTCGTAGGCGCGGGCCTCGGCCACCACGCCGCCCCGGCGTTGCGCCCGCTCGGCGGAGTCGGCCAGCAACGCGGCGACGCCCTCGTCGGGCACGGTGGTGGCGGCCGCGAGATGCCAGGCCCGGCGGTCGGCGGTGTCGTCGCCGGTGAGCGCGGCGGCCACCGCCAGGTGGGCGGCCCGCCGCCGGCCGGGGCCGGCGACCGAGTGCACCGCGGCGCGGGTCAGCGGGTGGCGGAACGTCACCTCACGGTCGGTCACCCGGATCAGCCCGGCGTCGACCGCCGGGTCCAGCACGCCCAGGCGCAGCCCGTCCGCCATCAGGATCCGCTCCAGCAGCGCCGGGGTGGTGACCTCGGTGACCGCGCAGGCGACGAGCGCACGCCAGGTGTCGTCGGGCAGCCCGCGGGCGTGCGCCAGGACGGTCGTCTCGATGCGTTCGACGAGCACGAGAGGCTCCCGCAGCGGCAGCCACCCGTTGCGGTGCTCCTCGGACAGCGTCGCCGGCAGCTCGGTCAGCGCGAGCGGGTTGCCGGCGGTGGCCGCCGCCAGGTCGGCGGCGACCCGGCGGTCCAGGCCGGCGCGCATGGCGAGCCGGATCGCGTCGTCGCGTGCCAGACCGGTCAGCGGCAGCTCCGGCAGGCCGGGCGCGGGGAACGCGGGGGCGTCGCGGGCCGCGAAGACGACGGCGACCCGGTCCGCGAGCAGCCGCCGGGCGGTGAACAGCAACGCCTCGGCGGAGGCCGGGTCGATCCAGTGCGCGTCGTCGACCAGGCAGAGCACCGGCGTGTCCTCGGCCGCCGTCGTGAGCAGGCTCAGCGTCGCCACGTACGCGGCGAGCCGGTTGACCGGACGGGAACTGCCGTCGATGGCGAATACGGTACGCAGCGCGTCGGCCTGCTGCGCGGGCAGATCGCCGAGCCGGTGCAGCAGTGGCCGCGCCAGTTGGTGCAGCGCGGAGAACGGCAGGTCCGCCTCGAACGGCGCGCCGGTGGCGTGCAGCACCCGCATCCCGGTGGACCGGGCGGCACAGTGCTGCAGCAGCGCCGTCTTGCCCACGCCTGCCGCACCGCGCAGCACCAGGGCGCCGCCGTGACCGTCGACCGCGTCGGCCAGCAGCGCGCCGAGCCGCCGGCACTCGTCGGCGCGCCCGAGCAGGGCGTCATCACCGGTGTCCGTGGCCGTGCCGACGGCACCGGCCGGCGCCGGACCGCTGCCCATGACCGCACGCTAGCCGCCGGTGTGGTCCGTCCGGGCGGGCGCGACGCGAACCCGACAGGGTGCCCGCGCGGCCTCGTCGACTAGGAGGAACCCGGATCCGGGTGCCGTCGTGGCTCCCTAGCGTCTTCCCCAGTCGTCCGGCCGGTGACCACCGGCGGATCCGGGACGACGACACGACTCCGAGGGGAGACACCATGATCGGGAAGAGAGCGGCCGGGGTGCTGGCGGCGGGACTGCTCGCCGCCGGGTTCGGGGTGGCGTACGGCCCGCCGGCACAGGCCGCCAGCGGCCACTACGCCATCGTCAACTACGGCAGCGGCAAGTGCCTGGAGGTGGACCGGTCCGGCGCCCCGTCGTCGCTCGGCGGCCGGGTCGTGCAGCGCACCTGCGACGGCCAGGCCGTGCAGCGCTGGTCGCCGGTGGGCAGGGACACCTACACGTTCGTCAACCAGTTCAGCGGCATGTGCGTGGACGTCCGCAACGGGGTGAACGCCGACGGCACGCCGTTGCAGCAGTGGGCCTGCACCGGCACGTCGAGCATGAAGTGGACGGTCGACCCGAACTCGTTCGCGGGGGTGCACCAGATCAAGTCGCAGGTCGGTGGCCGGTGCATGGACGTGCGGAGTGGATCGGACGCCGACGGCGCGACGGTCCAGATCTACCGCTGCACCGGGTTCGGCAACCCGGCCCAGGTCTGGTCGTTCGCGGCGGTCTGACCGGCGCGGATGCGGCCCGTCCCCAGGGGTGAGGGGGACGGGCCGCACGATCGTCAGCGCCAGGTGTCGGTGACGGCCCGGGTGCCGCCGGCCGGCGTGGTGAGCGTCCGGTTCGCGCCGGACTCCCAGGTCACCGTCCCGTCCGGGTTCTTCTTGACGTACTTGTACTCGACAGCGGTGTTCGCGGGCAGGTCGACGGTGGCCCGCCAGACCGGGTACGCGGCCGAGGAGAGCGCGACGGCGGCGGCCGGGTTCCAGCCGCCGAGCGCCGGTATGTTGCCGACGACGAACACGTTCTGCCCGTAGGCGGTGGTCGCGGTGACGGAGAACGTGGTGGCCACAGCCGTGGAGACCGTGTCACCGCGGAACGTCTCGGTCACCGCGTACGTGCCGGTGGCCGGCGTGGTGAGCGTCCGGTTGGCGCCGGACTCCCAGGTGACCGCGCCGGCGGCGGTCAGCTTGACGAACTTGTACTCCACCGCGGTGGACCGGGGCAGGTCGACGGTGGCACGGTAGACGCCGCCGCCCTGCGCGGTGAGCTTGACGCCGCTCGCGGGCGTCCACGACCCGAGCGCGGAGATGCTGCCGACGACGCGGACGTCCTGCCCGGCGGCCAGGTTCGCGGTGACGGTGAACGTGGTGGCGATCCGGTCACCCGGGCTCACCGTGGGGGACACGGTCGGCGAGGGCGACACGGTGGGCGACACGGTCGGGGAGGCCGACGGGGACGGGCTCGCGCCCGGCCGGGCGTTCACGTGGATCGCGACCGCGTCGTTGGCCGGGAGGGTCACGGTGGCCCGGCCGCCGGACACGGTCACCGTGGAGCCGGTGCAGCCGCTGCCGGTGGCGACGCCGGAGATGACGTCGCAGTACCGGCCGTCGGCGAGCCCGGTGGTGAAGGTGGCGGTGGTGGCGGAGCCGGAGTCGTTGATGCCGATCCACGCCCGGTCGCCCCGGTGGAAGCCGATCACGTTGCTGTTCACCGTGGTGAAGTCCGAGACGGTCTTCACCGGGCGGGCGGCGTTGGCCCAGCCGACCATGCCCTTGACGCCGGTGGTGCGGCTCAGGCAGGTCCAGGCGGCGCCGCAGACCGTGTCGGTGACCCGTCCGGTGCCGTCGTGCGGCGGGGACTGGTTGCGGTTGGACCAGGTGAAGCTGTCGTAGACCGACGGCTTGCCGTGCGGGTAGGCCAGTGCGAAGTAGTTGGCCAGCACGTAGTCGGTGCCGTTCTTGTACGACAGCACCACGCCGTCGCGCTCCAGGTCGTGGTTGGTGACCATGGCGAAGACGTTGGCGCCGGGCGCGTCGAGGTTCCAGTTCGGCACGTTGGCCAGCGCCGAGATGGAGCCCTGGAAGGCCGAGCGGATGCCCTTGGCGTACGCGAAGTCGAGCACGTCGCCGTTGGCGATGTACGCACGGGCCTGCAGCGCGGAGTTGCTCGCCCCGTCGAAGATCTCCTGCGCGACATACGGGCGCCGGCCCTCGACGACCGTGTTGTTCAGCTTGCCGAGGATGGCCGCGAAGTCGTCCTTGCGGATGTGCTTGACCGCGTCGACCCGGAAGCCGTCGACGCCGAGCCCGATCAGGTCGTTGAGGTACGCGGCGATCTTGTTCCGGACCGCTTCCTTCTCGGTGTACAGGTCCGACAGCGACAGCAGCTCACAGCTGGTCACCTGGGCCTCGTTGTTCCAGTCGTTGATGGCGCCGCCGGTCGGGCAGTTGTCGCCGGGGCGGTGGAAGTCGCCGTCGCCGTACGGCACGGCCGGGTAGCTGTAGCCGGAGAACTCGGTGCCGGCGTAGCCGCGCGTACCGGCCGGGTTGTTGGTGCCGGCCATGTGGTTGACCACCGCGTCGACGTAGACGCGCACACCGGCGTTGTGGCAGGCGGTGACCATCGCGGCGAACTGCTGGCGGTTGCCGAACCGGCTGTCCAGCTTGTACGACACCGGCTGGTACACCTCGTACCACGGGTAGGCACCGTCGGCGCTGGCGGGCAGCTTCACCGACTCCTGCGGCGGTGCCACCTGCACCGCGCCGTAGCCGGCCGGTCCGAGGTGGTCGGTGCAGGCGGCGGCGACCGAGGTCCAGTTCCATTCCCAGAGGTTGGCGGTCACCTCGCTGTCGTTGAGTACGACGGCGGCGCGGGCGGGTGCGGCGGTGGTGGTGGCAGCCGCGACGGCAACCGTGCCGGCCGCCGCGCCGCGCGCGGCGGCGAGCAGCAGGCGGCCGGCACGGCCACGGGGGGGTGG
>NZ_JAGPXV010000453.1:0-4948 GCF_018070405.1 Micromonospora sp. D75 | reverse complement strand
GTATGCGGCGGCGAATGCGTTTGTGGATGGGTTGGTGGTGTCGCGGCGTGGGCGTGGGTTGGTGGCGACGTCGGGGAGTTCGTCGGCGACATCGAGTGGGCGCTGGGACTCCTCAGCCGCCGCTTCGCCAAGGTCATCTGGGCCCCCGGCAACCACGAGCTGTGGACTCCCCGCGAGGACCCGATCCAGCTGCGGGGGGACGCGCGCTACCAGCACCTGGTGGAGCTGTGCCGGGGGCTCGGGGTGGTGACTCCGGAGGACCCGTACCCCGTCTGGGACCCGCAGGGCGACGACCCGGTCCTGATCGCGCCGCTGTTCCTGCTCTACGACTACACCTTCCGGCCCCCGGGGACGTACACGAAGGAGCAGGCCCTGGCACGGGCCCACGAGGTCGGCGTGGTCTGCACCGACGAGATCCTGCTGCACCCGGACCCGTACCCGACGCGGGACGCCTGGTGCCGGGCGCGGCTGGCCCTGACGGAGCGCCGGCTCACCGCCGAGCGCGGCGGGCTGCCCACCGTCCTGGTCAACCACTTCCCGCTCGTACGCGAGCCCACCCGGATCCTGCGGTACCCGGAGTTCGCCCAGTGGTGCGGCACCGAGACCACTGCCGACTGGCACGTCCGCTTCGACGCCCGCGTCGCCGTCTACGGTCACCTGCACATCCCGCGCACCACCTGGTACGACGGGGTCCGGTTCGAAGAGGTCTCGGTCGGCTACCCGCGGGAGTGGCGCCGCCGGTCGACGCCCCCCGGCCGGCTGCGCCGCATCCTGCCGTCGGCCGCCTGAATGGCCCTCGTGGCGCTGGTCACCGCCGCTCCCGGAGCCTGCCGGGACGCCGCCCGCGGGCCGGTCGATCAGGGGTTCTCTAGGGGTTGGGCGGGTGTTGGGCGCTCAGTACCGTCCAGTCACGGTGGCGGGCGTGTGTCGGCGGGACTGTCCGGCGTGGCGGGCGCCTGAGCAGGCACGACGACCGGAATCAGGAACAGGTGTGGGTTTCGTGAGCCGAACGGCCGCGTCTGCACCCACCTGTGCACGAAGCCGGCCCGCCGGCGGTGGTGTGGTCAACGAATCGGCAGATTCCGATCGATAGCAAGCTCTGGGCGGGTGGGTCATGGCGGACGAAGACAAGCTCCTCGAACACCTGAAGTGGGTGACCTCCGAGCTCCGCCTGGCGCGTCGGCGCCTGACCGAGCTGGAGGACGAGGACGCCGAGCCGATCGCGATCGTCGGCATGGCCTGCCGTTTCCCCGGTGGCGTCGCCTCACCTGAGGACCTCTGGGACGTCGTCGTCGGCGGGGTGGACGCCACCGGCGCGTTCCCCGACGACCGGGGCTGGGACCTCGACCGGCTCTACGACCCCGACCCCGACCACCCCGGCACCACGTACAGCAACCGGGGTGGCTTCCTGCGCGACGCGGGTCTGTTCGACCCGACCCTGTTCGGGATCTCGCCGCGCGAGGCGCTGGCCATGGACCCGCAGCAGCGCCTCCTGCTCGAGGTGACCTGGGAGGTCTTCGAGCGGGCCGGCATCGACGCCGCGTCGGTGCGGGGCAGCCGTACCGGGGTGTTCGTCGGCACCGCGGGGCAGGACTACACGTCCGTGCTGCGGCAACTGCCCGAGGGCACGGAGGGCTACGTCCTCACCGGCACCGCCGCGAGCGTCATGTCCGGCCGGCTGGCGTACTCCTTCGGGCTGGAGGGGCCGGCCGTCACCATCGACACCGCCTGCTCCTCGTCGCTGGTCGCCCTGCACCTCGCCGGTCAGGCCCTGCGCGACGGTGAGTGCTCCCTCGCCGTGGCCGGCGGCGTCACCGTGCTGGCCACGCCGGGCGCCTTCGTCGAGTTCTCCCGCCAGCGGGGGCTCGCCTCCGACGGGCGGTGCAAGGCGTTCTCCGCCGACGCCGACGGGACCGGCTGGTCCGAGGGCGTCGCCATGTTGCTCGTCGAGAAGCTCTCCGACGCCCGGCGCAACGGGCACCCCGTCCTGGCGGTGATCCGGGGCAGCGCCGTCAACCAGGACGGCGCGAGCAGCGGGCTGACCGCCCCCAACGGCCCCGCGCAGCAGCGGGTGATCCGGCAGGCGCTGGAGAACGCCCGGCTCAGTCCGTCCGACGTGGACGCCGTCGAGGCGCACGGCACGGGCACCCGGCTGGGCGACCCGATCGAGGCGCAGGCGCTGCTGGCCACGTACGGGCAGGGCCGCACCGCCGACCGCCCGCTGTGGCTGGGCTCGCTGAAGTCGAACATCGGCCACCCGCAGGCCGCGGCCGGCGCCGGCGGCGTCATCAAGATGGTGATGGCGATGCGGCACGGCGTGCTGCCGCCCACCCTGCACGTGGACCGGCCCTCACCGCACGTCGACTGGTCGACCGGTGCCGTGGCCCTGCTCGACGAGGCGCGCCCGTGGGCCGGCGGCGAGCACGTCCGCCGGGCTGGCGTGTCGTCCTTCGGCATGAGCGGCACGAACGCCCACCTGATCCTGGAGCAGGCGCCGGCCCCCGACCCGGCCGGCGACCACGCCACCCCGTCCCGCCGTCCCGCCGTCGTGCCCATGCTGCTCTCCGCCGCGCAGCCGGCCGCGCTCGCCGCGCAGGCGGACCGGCTGGCCCGTTGGCTCAGCGACGACGAGGAGCCGCGCCCGCTCGATGTGGCCTGGTCGTCGGTGGTGTCCCGCTCGACGCTCGACCGGCGTGCGGTGGTGCTCGCCGGGGACCGTGCGGGTCTGCTGGCGGGCCTGGAGTCCCTGGCGGCGGGCGCGCCGTCGGGCACCGTGGTCACGGGCCAGGCCGGGGACCGCGGTCCGCTGGCGGTGCTCTTCTCCGGCCAGGGCGCGCAGCGCACCGGCATGGGCCGCGAGCTGTACGCCGAGTTCCCCGTCTTCGCCGCCGCCCTCGACGAGGCGTGCGGGCATCTCGACCGGGTGCTGCCGCGCCCGCTCAAGGAGGTGCTGTTCGCGCCGGAGGGCTCCGCCGAGGCGGAGCTGCTGGACCAGACCGCGTTCACCCAGGCCGGGCTCTTCGCCGTCGAGGTGGCGCTGTTCCGCCTCGTGGAGTCGTTCGGCGTGGTGCCGGACTTCGTGGGCGGGCACTCGATCGGTGAGATCGCCGCCGCGCACGTGGCCGGGGTGCTGTCCCTCCAGGACGCCTGCCTGCTGGTGGCGGCGCGGGGCCGGCTCATGCAGTCGCTGCCTGACGGCGGCGGCATGCTCGCCGTGGCCGCCGACGAGGCGGCCGTGACGGAGTCGATCGCCGGGCTGACCGACCGGGTCGGCGTCGCGGCCGTCAACGGCCCGACCTCCGTCGTGGTCTCCGGGGCCCTCGACGCCCTCGACGAGGTGGAGCGCGTCTGGCGCGACCGGGGTGTGCGTACCCGCCGGTTGGCCGTCAGTCACGCGTTCCACAGCCCGCTGATGGAGCCGGTGCTGGAGCGCTTCCGCGGCATCGTCGAGCGGCTGGACCTCGCCGCCCCCACGCTGCCGATCGTGTCGAACCTGACCGGTGCGCTCGCCGACGCCGACGAGATCCGCACCCCCGACTACTGGGTACGGCACGTCCGCGAGGCGGTCCGCTACGCCGACGGGCTCGCCGCGCTGCGCGACGCCGGGGTCGACACCTTCCTGGAGGTCGGCCCGCAGAGCGTACTGACCGCGATGACGACCGACGTGCTGCCCGACGACGACGTGCTCGCCGTCGCAGCCCAGCGCCGGGACCGGCCCGAGGCGCAGGCGCTGCTGCACGCCCTCGCCGAGCTGCACGTGCACGGGTTGCCGGTGTCCTGGCGGGAGTGGTTCGCCGACACCGGCGCCGCCCGGGTCGACCTGCCCACGTACGCCTTCCAGCGGGAGCGGTTCTGGCCCGAGGTGCTGCCGTGGCGGGTCGGCGACGTGTCGGGCGCCGGCCTCGGCGTCGCGGGGCACCCGCTGCTCGGCGCGGCGGTGCGGCTCGCCGGCGACGACGAGGTGGTGCTGACCGGCCGGCTGTCGACGTCGACGCACCCGTGGCTGGCCGACCACGTGGTCGGCGGCAACGTGGTGGTGCCGGGCACCGCCCTGGTGGAGCTGGCGGTCCGCGCCGGCGACGAGGTGGGCGCGTCGCGGGTACGGGAGCTGACCGTGGCGGCGCCGCTGGTGCTGCCCGACTCCGGGGCGGTACGCGTGCAGGTGCGCGTCGGCGCTGCCGACGACGCCGCCGTCCGGACGGTGTCCGTGTACTCCCAGCCCGAGGAGGACGACGACACCGACTGGGTGCGGCATGCCGACGGCCTGCTCGAACCGGTGTCGGCCGACGAGCCGGGGCTCGGCGAGTGGCCGCCGGCGGGCGCGACCGAGGTGGACCTGACCGGCTGGTATCCGGCGCTGGCCGAGCACGGCCTGTCGTACGGGCCGGTTTTCCAGGGCGTACGGCGGGCCTGGACCGCCGACGGTGGGGCGTACGCCGAGGTGACGCTGCCGGACGGGGCGGCCGGCGAGGCGGGCGCGTTCGGGGTGCACCCGGCGCTGCTGGACGCCGCGCTGCACCCGGTGGCGCTGCTGCTCGAGGCCGAGGGGCCGCGCGTGCCGTTCGCGTTCGAGGGCGTGCAGGTGCACGCCTCGGGCGCCCGGACGCTGCGGGTGCGGCTGACCCGGGACGGCTCCGGGGTGCGGCTGGTCGCCTGCGACGGCTCGGGCGCGCCGGTGGTCTCGGTGGACTCGCTCGTGCTGCGGGAGATGACCGCGACGGCGACCCGGGGCGGTGCCGCCCGGTCGCTGTACGAGGTGACCTGGCAGGCCGAGCAGATCGAGAGCGTCGACGACCTTCCGGGGTGGGCGGTGCTGGGCCGGCCGGCACCGGACGCGCTGCCGGAGGTGCCGGTCTTCGCGGACGTGGCGACCCTGGCGGCGGACGGGGCCACGGCCCGGCAGGTGCTGCTGACGGTGCCCGCCGGCGATCCCGGCGTCCCCGTGCCG
>NZ_JAGPXV010000452.1:0-4958 GCF_018070405.1 Micromonospora sp. D75 | reverse complement strand
GGATCTGGTTGGTGCCCTCCACGATCTGCAGCACCTTCGCCTCACGCATGTACCGCTCGACCGGGTGGTCGGCGACGTACCCGGCGCCGCCGAGCACCTGCACCGCGTCGGTGGTCACCCGCATCGCCACGTCGGTGGCGAACAGCTTCGCCTTCGCCGCCTCGATCGAGTACGGGCGGCCCGCGTCGCGCAGCCGCGCGGCCGCAAGCGTGAGCGCCCGCGCGGCGGAGATCTGGGTGGCGGCGTCGGCCAGGTTGAACCCGAGCCCCTGGAAGTCGATGATCGCGCGGCCGAACTGGCGCCGCTCCCGGGCGTAGCCGACCGCGTAGTCGAGCGCGCCCTGGGCCAGGCCCACCGCGCACGCGGCGATGCCCAGCCGGCCCGAGTCCAGCGCCGACATGGCGATGGTGAACCCGGCGCCCTCGCCGCCGATCAGCCGCTCCGCCGGCACCCGGGCGTCGTCGAACGCGATCTGCGCGATCGGGGAGGCGTGCAGGCCCATGGTGCGCTCGGCGGCCTGCGGGTGGATGCCCGGCGTGGCCCGGTCGGCCAGCAGGCAGGAGATGCCCTTCGGGCCGGGGCCGCCGGTGCGGCAGAAGATGTTGTAGAAGTCGGCGACCCGGGCGTGCGTGATCCACGCCTTGGTGCCGGTGACCACGTACTCGTCGCCGTCGCGCACCGCCCGCGTGGTCAGGGCCGCCGCGTCCGAACCACCCTGCGGCTCGGAGAGACAGTACGCCCCGAGCAGCTCCCCACCGATCATGTCCGGCAGCAGTTTGCGCTGCTCGTCGGTGCCGAACTGGGCCACCGGATAGCAGGACAGCGTGTGCACGCTGACCGCCTCGGCCACTGCCAGCCACCGGCTGGCGAGGATCTCCAACACCTGCAGGTACACCTCGTACGGCTGGGCGGCGCCGCCGTGCTCCTCGGCGTACGGCAGGCCGAGCAGCCCGGCGCGGCCCAGCGTGCGCAGCACCTCCCGGGGGAACTCGGCGCGGGCCTCGAAACCGGCGGCGGCCGGGGCCAGCTCCCGGTCGGCGAGTTCGGTGGCGAGGTCCAGCAGGTCGTGGGCCTCGTCGGTGGGCAGGATCCGGTCGACGTTCATAGCGCGATGAGCTCCGTGGGGGTGGTGTTGAGCCGTTGCCCGCCGTCCGTCGTGCAGACGACGATGTCCTCGATCCGGGCGCCGTGCCGCCCGGCGAGGTAGATCCCGGGTTCGACCGAGAAAGCCATGCCGGCCTCGAGGGGCCGGGGGTTGCCGGTCACCACGTACGGCTCCTCGTGGCCGTCGAGGCCGATGCCGTGACCGGTGCGGTGCAGGAAGGCGTCGCCGAAACCGGCGGCGGTGATGACGTCGCGGGCGACCGCGTCGAGGGCCTCGGCGGTCACGCCCGGCGCGACGGCGGCCACGGCGGCGCGCTGCGCCTCCCACAACACCGCGTAGTAGTCCACGAACTCGGCCGGAGCCGGGCCACCGGCCACGTACGTGCGGGTGCAGTCGGAGCGGTAGCCCGACGGCATGGTGCCGCCGATGTCGACCACCACCGGCTCACCGACGCCGATCGGACGGTCCGAGACACCGTGGTGCGGGCTCGCGCCGTTCGGGCCGGCGGCGACGATGACGAAGTCGACAGTGGCGTGCCCGGCGGCCCGGATCGCGGCGGCCAGGTCGGCGGCGACCTCCCGCTCGGTGCGGCCGGGACGCAGCCACTCGGCCATCCGCCGGTGCACCGCGTCGATCGCGGCGCCCGCCTCGGCCAGCGCGGCCACCTCGGCCGGCGACTTGCGGATCCGCATCTCGCGCAGCACGTCGGAGGCGAGCCGCTGCGCCACGCCAGGCAGCACGTCGCGCAGCGCGAGTACCTGCTGCGCCCACATCCGGTCGGCCAGCCCCACCGCGCGGACCGGGCCGGGCAGCGCCGCGCGCACCAGCGGCCACGGGTCGGCGCCGTCGGCGTGGTCGACGATCCGGTACCCGGTGCCCGGCGCGGCCTCGGCGTCCGGCCGCTCCAGCACCGGCACGATCAGCGTCGGCTCACCCTCGGCGGGCAGCACCAGGCAGGTCAGCCGCTCCCCCTCGCGGGCGTCATAGCCGGTCAGGTAGCGCAGGTCCGAGCCCGGGGTGAGCAGCAGCGCGTCCAGGCCCGCCGCGGCGGTGGCGCGCTGGGCCTCGGCGAGTCGCCCGGCCGGGTACAGATCGTCGGTTCCCACAGCTGAAGCTTAACGGTCGTTTGGGCCAGCGCGGGAGTCCGGTTGATGCTCGAAGCCGAGGCCCGCCGCCCGGGCCCGGCCGGCCTTCTCCGCGGCCTCCCGCGCCCGGCCCGCGCGATGTCCGGCAGGCGACCGGCCAGGAAGTCGCGGTGCAGCAGTGCCACGATGAAGTACCGGCGCAGCCGCTCGTACGACTCCCGGAACTCCCGGCGCGCCGCCGGAGCGACAGGGGTCACAGGCACGACGGCTCGGGCTCGATCACGCCCTCCTCTACCCGCCGCTCGCACCGATATGCGCGCGCTTGCGGGCACGAGCGACCATGGAGTGGTGATCCGCTTTCTGCTGAACCTGCTGTGGCTCGTCTTCGGCGGCGGCTTCGTCCTGGCCCTCGGCTACGGCGTCGCCGCCCTGGTCTGCTTCGTCCTGGTCGTCACCATCCCCTTCGGTGTCGCCTCACTGCGCCTCGCCTCGTACTCGCTGTGGCCGTTCGGCCGCACCATCGTGCGCAAGCCGGGCGCCGGGCTTCCCTCCGGCCTGGCCAACGTGCTCTGGGTGGTGCTGGCCGGCTGGTGGCTGGCCCTGTCGCACATCCTCGCCGGCGTCGCGCTCTGCGTGACGATCATCGGTATCCCGTTCGGCGTGGCGAACTTCAAGCTGGTCCCGGCGGCGCTGTGGCCGCTCGGCCAGGAGGTCGTCGAGAACCCGTAACCCCTCCTCGCCACGCGGGGTCCACCCGCCGCTGGAACGCCATGGGTGTCTCCGGCCCTGTTTGACACCCATGGCGTTCCACTCTGCGACGGTTACGCGGCGAGTTGACGTTCGCACCCGAGGACGACCCCCACGTTCTCGGCAACCGAGATCGGTGTCCACCACGGGACGGCGTGGAGATCTTGGTACGGAGTCGCCCCTCCGAGGGCCGTCTCGTACCAAGATCTCGCAGGTAACGAACGCGAGCACCGAAGGCGCGCCGCAGCGGCCAGTTCCCCGTTCGCGGTGAGCGGCCGGCCTCACCATCCCTACAGCATCCTAGGAGGATGGGGTGATGGCGAGCGCTGGCCGCAGGAAGGATGCGAATGCGGCTCGCACCAACGCCTCGCTGGCTAGCGTCGAAGGCGTGCGGGACGGGGTGATCGAGACGCTGAAGGCGGACCCGGCGATGTCGGGACTGCGCCGGTCGCTGGACTTCTATCACGGCGACCCGGCGCGCGACGCCGCGCTCGACCGGTTCTACGCCCCGATCGTCCGCGCCGGTGACCTGGTCTTCGACGTCGGCGCGCACGTGGGCGACCGGCTCGGCAGCTTCCGCCGTCTCGGCGCGACGGTGGTGGCGGTCGAGCCGCAGCCGTTGTGCGCGCGGGCGCTGCGCGAGCTGTACGCGGACGACGACGCGGTGACTGTGGTCGAGGCGGCGTGCGGGCGTACCGCCGGGCCGGTGCGACTGCACGTGAACTCGGCCAACCCGACGGTCTCCACCGCCTCCCCCGGGTTCGTCCGCGCCGCCGACGGCGCGCCCGGCTGGGCGGGCGAGACCTGGGACGCGCAGATCGAGGTACCCGGTACGACGCTCGACGCGCTGATGGCCGCGTACGGCGTGCCGGCGTTCGTGAAGATCGACGTGGAGGGCTTCGAGGACGCCGTGCTGGCCGGGCTGAGCCGGCCGGTCCCGGCGCTGTCGTTCGAGTTCACCACCATCGCCCGGGTGGCGGCGGCGCGCTGCCTGGACCGGCTCACCGCGCTGGGCTTCACCCGGTTCACCGTGGCGATCGGTGACGAGACGACGTTCGCGCTGCCGGGCTGGCGTCCGGCCGCCGAGGTGGCCGCGTACCTGGGGACGCTGCCGGACGAGGCCAACTCCGGCGACGTGTACGCCCGCCCCTGAACCTCCACTTCGGACCGGCGACGGCCGGGCCGGAAGGCATCGACCCTGCTCATCGCGCGGATCGGCGCAGACGCAGCCCGGGCGCTTTTTTCACGGCTCGAACTTAGCTGTACATCGTTACCCATCTGTGATTGACGTGACCCGCGCCACTTGGGTTGACTGCCACGGAACCGCTTCCGCAACCGGTTCCGAAACATCCCGCTCATCCCTTCGACCCGGGAGCGCCACGTGCCGATCACGATCGCCGACGTCGCCGCCCGCGCCGGGGTGAGCAAGACGACGGTGTCCCGGGTCCTGAACGGCAAGGGAGAGGTGCACCTGCGCACCGCCGACCGGGTCCGCGCCGTGATCAACGACCTCGGGTACGTGCCGAGCGCCCGCGCGGTCGGGCTGGCCCGGGGACGTACCCGGGTGGTCGGCATGCTGGTGCCGGCGCTGACCTGGCCCTGGATGGGCGAGGTGCTCCAGGGCGCGGCCGACGTGGTCGAGGCCGCCGGCTACGGCATGCTGCTGTTCACCTGCACCCACGGCGACGAGTCGATGCGCCGCTTCGCCTCCCAGGTGTCGGCCAAGTCGTTCGACGGACTGCTCGTGGTCGAACCAGAGGGGACGCTCGACTACATCACCGAGCTGCACCGGCGCGGCCTGCCGGTCATCCTCATCGACGACCGGGGACACCAGCCCGGCTTCCCGTCCGTGCGCACCACGAACGAAGCGGGGGCGCGGGCCGCCGCGACGCACCTGCTGGCGCTCGGACGGCGGCGGCCGCTCGTCGTCACCGGCCTGCGCCGGTTCGGCTGCACCCGGGAACGGCTCGCCGGGTTCGCCGGCGCGTACGCCGAAGCCGGCCTGGCGATCGACCCGGGCC
>NZ_JAGPXV010000451.1:0-4963 GCF_018070405.1 Micromonospora sp. D75 | reverse complement strand
GGTTGCCGTGGTGTCATGACGGGTAACGCCGGTGTCACCGCCGGGACACCCGGTGGACGCAAACCGGACGGGCTCGGGGGTGGCGACATGGAACTGCGGCTTCCGGACGGCGTACGCCTGCACGTGACGGTCACCGGGCCGGTCGACGCCGAGGTCACCGTGCTGATGCTGCACGGCTGGACGCTCGACGGCCGCAGCTGGCACCGTCAGGTCGCCGAGCTGCGGGAACGGTTCGGCGACCGGGTCCGCCTGGTCACCTACGACGCGCGCGGCCACGGCCGGTCGAGCTGCCTGGCGCTGCGCGACGCCACGCTCGCCCAGCTCGGCGACGACCTCGCCACCGTGGTCGACGAGATCGCCCCGTCCGGGCCGATCGTGCTGGTGGGGCACTCGATGGGCGGAATGACGGTGATGGAGTACGCCCACCGCCACGCCGACCGGTTCGCGGCGCGTACCGCCGGGCTGGTCTTCGTCTCGACCACCGCCGAGGGGCACACGCACACCGTCTACGGCCTGTCCCCCCGCATCACGAGGTTGATCCGGCTCGCCGAGACCACCGGCGCCGGGGTGCTGGCCCGGTGCGGCGGCTGGCGGCCACCGCACGCGCTGCTGCGCGCGCTGCGCCCGAGCATCCGCTGGATGCTGTTCGGCGACCGCTGCGACCCGGCGGACATCCGGCTGGTCACCTCGGCGGTGGCCCGGGCCACGCTGCGCTCGATCGGCGGGTTCCGCGCCTCGATCGGGGCGCAGCACCGGCTGGAGACGCTCGCCGCGCTGGGCGGGCTGCCGGCCGCCGCGCTGGTCGGGGACCGGGACCGGCTCACCCCGCCGCCGTGCGCCGAGTCGATCGCGGCGGCGCTGCCCACCACGGAGCTGACCGTCTGCCCGGGCGCCGGTCACATGCTGATGATGGAGCGCCCGGACCAGGTGAACGACGCCGTGGCCGGGGTGCTGGACCGGGTGCTGACCGGCCGTCCGGCGGCCCGCCTCTGAGCGTCTCCCGCTCCGGAACGGCACTGACGTACGCCACGCGGACGGCATGCCCCGGCGCTGCGGTTGCCGAGGGCCCGTACCCTCATTCAGCCCGTCGTGCCGTCCGACCACAGGAGCATCCGCGTTGACCGACCAGACCACGCTGGACCGGGAGATCGCCGCCGAGCAGCGCCACCTCGACCGGGTGTACGCCCGGCTGGCCGAACTGCGCCGGTCGGCGGCCGACGCCGAGCGGGAGGGCTACCGGCTGGCCCGGGTCGGCAACTTCGGCGCGCTGGTCGAGCGGGACGCGATGGTCTTCCACGCCGCCCAGCGCCGGCACGTGCTGGACGCCGAGCACGAGGGGCTGGTGTTCGGGCGGCTGGACCTGCGTACCGGGCAGGTGCTGCACGTCGGCCGCCTGGGCGTGCGGGGCGTGGACGCGGAGACGCTGGTGGTGGACTGGCGGGCGCCCGCCGCCGCCGCGTTCTACCAGGCCACGCCCGCCGAGCCGCGCGGCGTGGTACGCCGGCGCACGATCCAGTCGGCCTCGGAGAAGGTCACCCGGATCGAGGACGACCTGCTGGACCCGGAGGCCGCGCCGCCGGACATGGCGGTGGTCGGTGACGGGGCGCTGCTGGCCACGTTGTCCCGGGCCACCGGCCGGGGCATGCGCGACATCGTCGCCACCATCCAGCGCGAGCAGGACGAGGCGATCCGCTCCCCCGGCAACGGCGTCACGATCGTCTCCGGCGGCCCGGGGACCGGCAAGACGGCGGTGGCGCTGCACCGGGCCGCGTACCTGCTGTACTCCGACCGGGCCCGGTACGCCGGCGGCGGCATCCTGGTGGTCGGCCCGTCCGGCGTGTTCGTCGAGTACATCGCCTCGGTGCTGCCCTCACTGGGCGAGGAGACCGCCACGCTGCACTCGCTCGGCTCGCTCTTCCCCGGCCTGTCCGCGTCGCGGACCGACCCGCCGGACGTGGCGGCGGTGAAGGGCTCGCTGCGGATGCGCCGGGTGCTGGAACGCGCGGTCCGCGACGCGGTGCCGGACTCCCCCGCCGAGCTGCGCCTGCTGTACCGGGGTGAGCTGCTGCGCCTGGAGCGCCCCGCGCTGGACGCGATCCGGGACCGGACGCTGGCCCGGGGCGCGCGCCGCAACGAGGTACGCCGGGCGGCGTTCGACGCGGTGCTCGCCGCGCTCTACGCGCAGGCCCGCACGCTGCGGGTGGGACGGCTGCCGGAGCAGCCCGCGTTCGAGGACGAGATCATCGAGCGGCCGGAGTTCCGCGAGTTCCTCAAGGCGTGGTGGCCCCGGCTGCACCCCCGGCACGTGCTGGACTGGCTGGCCCGCCCGGACCGGCTGCGCCGCTACGCCGGGGGGATCCTCTCCTCGGCCGAGATCCGGTTGCTCGGGCAGGCGTACCGCACGCTCGCGACCGACGGGCTGACGGTGGCGGACATCGCGCTGCTGGACGAGCTGGACGCGCTGCTGGGCAAGCCGGTGCAGCGGGCCCGGCCCAAGCGCGACCCGTACCAGCTCGCCGGTGGCGTGCGCGAGCTGAGCACGTACGCCGATCGGCAGCGCGCCGCCCGCGCGGCGGCGCGGGAGCGTCCGGCCGACTACCGCGACTACGCGCACGTGGTGGTGGACGAGTCGCAGGACGTCTCGCCGATGCAGTGGCGGATGATCGGCCGGCGCGGGCGGCTGGCGTCCTGGACCGTTGTCGGTGACCCGGCGCAGACGGCCTGGACCGGCGACCCGCAGGAGCTGGACCGGGCCCGGGACCAGGCGCTGGGCCGGCGCAAGCGGCACCGCTACGAGCTGACCACCAACTACCGCAACTCGGCGGAGATCTTCGCGGTGGCGGCGGCGGAGATCCGCCGGCTCTACCCGGATCTGCCGCTGCCCGACGCGGTCCGGTCCACCGGCGTTCCGCCGGTGGAGCGCACGGTGCCCGCCGCCGAGCTGCCGGCGGCCACCGTCGAGGCGGCCGAGGCGCTGCTCGGCCAGGTGGAGGGCACCGTCGGCGTGATCACGCCGGTGCCGCGCCGGGACGAGGTGGCCGGCTGGCTGGGCGCGCTCGGCGCGGGCCGGCTCCAGGTGGTGACCAGCCTCCAGGCCAAGGGCATGGAGTACGACGGCGTGGTGCTGGTGGCGCCGAGCGAGATCCGGGCCGATCCGGGCTCGGGCGTGCGCACGCTCTACGTGGCGCTGTCCCGGGCGACCCAGCGCCTCACCACGCTCGACCCGGTGGGGTGAGGGGCCACGCCCGCGCCACCCACAGTTCACTTGCATACATAGCGATGTGAGCATACATTGGGCCCGGCCGGTACGCGGCAGGGAGGGTGTTGGCGTGGGCGCAGGTCATGACCACAGCAGCGCGGTGGCCAACGCGGCACACCGCCACGCAGGCCGGCTCTGGGCCGCGTTCGCGCTGCTCGCCGTCCTGATGGTGGTCGAGGCGGTGGCCGCCTTCACCACCGGCTCGCTCGCCCTGCTCTCCGACGCCGGGCACATGTTCACCGACGTGCTCGGCATCGGCATGGCCCTCGCGGCGATCACCGCCACCCGGCGCGCCGGCACCGACCCGCAGCGCACGTTCGGCCTCTACCGGCTGGAGGTGCTCGCCGCCCTCGCCAACGCCGTGCTGCTCGGCGCCGTCGCGGTCTACGTCCTGATCGAGGCGGTACGCCGCTTCGGCGAGCCGCCGGAGGTGCTGGCCGGCCCGATGCTCGTGGTGGCGGTGCTCGGCCTGCTCGCCAACATCGTCGCCTTCGCGCTGCTGCGCGCCGGGGCGAAGGAGAGCATCAACCTGCGCGGCGCGTACCTGGAGGTGCTCGGCGACCTGCTCGGCTCGCTCGGCGTGATCGCCGCCGCGCTGGTCATCGCGGTGACCGACTGGTGGTGGGCGGACCCACTGGTCGCCGTCGGGATCGGCCTGTTCATCCTGCCGCGCACCTGGCGGCTCGGCCGGGCCGCGGTGCGCATCCTGGTGCAGGCGGCGCCGGAGCACCTCCAGGTGACCGCCGTGCACGACCGGCTGGCCGCGGTCCCCGGCGTGGCCGAGGTGCACGACCTGCACGTCTGGACGCTCACCTCGGGCATGGAGGTGGCCTCGGCGCACCTGACCACCGACCCGGGCGTGGACCCGGCCGGGGTGCTGGCCGCCGCGCGGACGGCGCTGCACGAGGACTTCTCCATCGATCACGCCACGTTGCAGGTCGAACCCGGAGCGTCAGCCGGAGTGTGCGGAAAGACCGAGTGGTGATTAGGGCAGACTTAAATCACCGTGACTGCTGTACACTTATGTCGGTTTTGCCCCACCATGCGGCACTGCGCAACGGAGCCACGCCCGGGCCGCGCCGGTAGGCTCGGTCGCGGCCGCAGCCACCGGCGTCACCGGCGCAGGTGGGGTGGCCGTCGCCTAATCGCCCGAAGGGGCGAGCCGGGGAACCACGTACGTGGGGTGCATCCGCGTCAGCGGTAGGGATCTTCCGTCCCGAACCCGTCAGCTAACCCGGTCGGCGGTTGACGGAAGGACATGTGAATGCCCCCAGTGGCACCTGCACGACGGACGGCCGCCCGGTTGGCGGCCCTGCTCGTCGCGACGCTGACTGTCGGCGTCGCGACCGTTCCGGCCTCCCCCGCCTCGGCGGCGCCCCGGACCGCCCTGCTCGCCGCCGCGCCCGGCGACGACGAGGGCGGCACGCCGGAGCTGCGCGCCCAACTCGACGCGGCCAGCAAGGGCTGGCTGGAGGCGAAGGCCGCGCTGAACCGGTCGGTGAACCGCCAGAAGCAGCTCAACGACCAGCTCGCGAAGGTCGGCGCCGAGCTGGCCGTACGTGACGCCACGGTCGGTGAGATCGCCGGGGTGGCGTACCGCGCCGGCCGGCTCGGCACCGCCGCCGCGCTGCTCGACAGCAGCAGCCCGGCGGGCTTCATGGACCGGGCCGCCACGCTGGAACAGGTCGCCGCGCACGAGGAGCG